>JBBQYE010000001.1:0-59099 GCA_038208945.1 Leptolyngbyales cyanobacterium
AAAGTCTTGGATCTCGCAGGCGCTGTGGTCAGTATTGATGCCATGGGATGCCAAACCGCAATAGCCGCGCAAATCGTTGCCCAGCAAGGAGACTATGTATTGGCGCTGAAAGGGAATCAGGGGAATTTACATCAAGATGTCAGACAACTGTTTAACCATGCTCAAACTCAGAATTTTCGAGACATCGAACATGACTTTCATGAAACGCAAGAGAAAGGACATGGACGACAGGAAAATCGTCGCTACTGGGTGATGGGACAAACAGAATTTTTGGTCGGTGCCGAGAACTGGGCGAAGTTAACGACGATTGGCTGTGTCGAATCCCAACGACAAATCGGGCACAAAATCACGAGCGAGAGGCGCTATTACTTGCTGAGTTTACCGCTGGATGCGAGACGATTCGCGGAGGCTGTGCGGGGTCACTGGGGGATTGAAAATCAACTGCATTGGATTCTCGATGTCGGCTTTCGAGAAGACGACTCGCGCGCCACGCAGGGCTATAGTGCGGAAAACTTAGCTGTCATTCGCCATCTGGTCGTTAATTTATTGACTCACGAGAAGACAGCGAAAGGGGGCACCCATGCCAAGCGGCTGAAGTCAGGGTGGGATGATCACTACCTCACCAAGGTTTTGTCTCAAACCTCTGCACCTGCCCGCAAATTGTGAAGAATAGCCTGAAGAGTCAGACGAGCAGGAGGCTGGTAAGTCGTTGCCTCTGCTTCAAAAGGGACAAGTTGAGCGCCCCCTTGCGGGTTACTCGAAGAGATCGCCGGATCAGTCGTCAGTCGCACAGTAGGCTGAGGAGTTTGGGAGAATCCTACAGATCCATAAACAATCATACTCATCAAGCAAATCACGCTGATGGGTACAGAAATCTTCAATTTGGGCATTTCTACTTCACTCTGTTAAGTTTGGGCTGTCGCCTCTAGTGACAAGAAACCGTCAGTGTGTGGTGACGGAGAGAATGCACTTTGTCATGCACAGCCGGATAGGTAGTGAAGTAAATAGTCCACAAAATGAGAGCGCAGAGCGAAACGTAAAGTGTGGCTTGCACAGGCGTAGATAGCGTGAAGCGAACCGCCTGTTGCTGAATAGAAGCAGTCGATCGAGTAATCATTCTGTACCTCGCAGATGAATCAAGAACGGATTCCGTTCAGGTTAATAGGCGCAATTCTTGCATTGCGCTGTGCGCGGATCGGCGGGCATCCTGGCTCCTCAAGCTGGATTTTGAGCACTCTCAACCCATTCTTGAATGACAGTTGCGGGACAGCGTTGGACTCACACCAAACTTTCCCCTTTACGTCTGATGACTGGTCTTCATCAGAACCGATCGAGCATTCAAACTATGTCACCTTAAGGCAGAACTAGCAATGGATATGAAGCCTTGATTATTCTCTAAGCACCGCTTTGCTTGAGCCGCAAGCTATGCTGGGCGTTCTTGCGTTTAGAGATCCTTAAGGCAAGCTGGCAACCGCTTCAATCAGATTAAGGTTAGAGTAGGGCGATACAGAGCGATCGAGATTTATGATTCTCTCCTTTAAGCAATTAGCGATCGGCACTTCACTGCTAGCGATTGGGGGAGGTGCTGCCCTGATTAGTAGTCACTACAACGATCGACTCAGCAGCAGTTCGCCGTCTGGGTTGCCCCTTCTTGCCAACCAATCGACCAAGATTGCCGTCTCAGATAGCGCGACCAACAACTCAAACTTCATTGCGGTCGCCGTCGAAAAAGTTGGACCTGCTGTCGTCAGAATTGACTCTGCCCGACGAGTCAACAGTCAGGTTCCTGATGCTTTACGCAACCCCTTATTTAAGCGGTTTTTTGGCGACCAACTTCCTGCCCCTGAAGATCGGGTCGAACGGGGCACGGGGTCAGGGTTTATTGTCAGCGCAGATGGTCGTCTCGTCACGAACGCCCATGTGGTTTCGGGATCAGATACCGTTGAGGTCAAGCTCAAAGATGGGCGCACCTTTGAAGGAAAAGTGGTGGGGATCGATCCGGTGACAGATGTTGCAGCCGTGAAAATCAACGCCACTAATCTGCCTAGCGTCCAGTTAGGAAACTCCTCGACGTTGCTGCCGGGGCAGTGGGCGATCGCCATTGGCAACCCGTTTGGACTCGATAACACCGTGACAGCAGGCATCATTAGCGCCCTCGATCGCTCCAGTTCTCAAGTGGGCGTGCCTGATAAGCGGGTCAGCTTTATTCAAACCGATGCAGCGATTAATCCGGGCAACTCTGGCGGACCATTGTTGAACGATCGCGGCGAGGTGATCGGCATCAACACCGCAATTCGGGCAGATGCTCAGGGGTTGGGGTTTGCCATTCCGATCGAGACCGCGAGACGAGTCGTTGAGCAGCTATTTAGCAAAGGTCGAGTTGAGCATCCGTTTTTAGGAATTCAGATGGTCGATTTGACTCCAACAATCAGAGATGAGATCAATAAAGACCAAGGAACTCAGGTTAACGTCAGTCAAGATCGAGGGGTCTATGTTGCACGGGTGTTAGACAATTCTCCTGCCGCTCAGGGTGGAATGCAGCAGGGAGATGTGATTCAGAAAATCAACGGCGCTCAGGTCAAGGTCGCTTCTGATGTGCAAGCTCAAGTAGAATCTAGCTCGATCGGCACGCCGCTAGAAGTTGAAGTTATTCGCGGCAATCAAACTAAGACGATTCGTGTACGTCCAGGCGCGTTTCCAACTAATCGGGCTGACCAGTAACAGCATCAAGACTGCTTACTCGATTTCTTCTTGGATTCCTGATAGGTCTTCTAGCTCCATACGTTGCTCCATCTGCCGCAAAAAGTAGCCCGTTAGCATCGCAGACCCTAGCAACCCAGCTAAGCTCTCTCGATCGGTGGCAATCTTCACTCCAAACCCTTCAGAGGGTAAAGCTCCTAGCAACCCCTGCACGTTGTGGGAAATAATCTGCTTGACTCTGGGGCTGACCGATCGAGCCACTCGGTCTAAGACTTCTGGCGGCTGGTGCTGAAGATAGTTGAGAAGTGCCTCTACATCATCCGCCTCGTCATCAGTTTGGAGGAAATTCGCGCCGTCAGGGTTAAATACCATAGAGTTGTATAGATACTGATTGCACCATTCTGACATTTCTTTTTTAAGGTGTACCTACCTCCTTTTAGAGAGAGATTTATTCTTCAGCAAGTAGATGGAATGAACGGTCAGACGTGTTTCGGCTCTGCTCAACGCTCAACACTAGAATTTCCAGCAGCTTGAGCGGAGCCGAAACCCATCCCCACAAGTTGACTTTGATTGCGTCTTGTTTACTGACCCAAAAGATCAATCGCAGCGGCAGGACCCAAAACAGAGACGTAAGGTTCAACAAAGCAACGGGTTGCTGCTTCTTGAGCCATCTCTGAGGTCACCGCCGCGACTTCTTGCTGAAAGCGCGTGTCAAACTCGACCCCTAACCCGATCGTTTCATACCAGCCAAAAATTTGAGCAAGCTGAGAGTTAGTTTGCTTGCCTAACGCATATTGCCCCAGCATCTTGTTTTGAGACGACTGCAATTCTTCAGGGTTAAGCGGGGTCGATCGGAGTCGATCGACTTCAGTTTGCAGACCGTCTAGAGCGATCGTGGTGTTTTCAGGAGCCGTGCCCATATAAACGACGAACTGCGACGCATCTAGTCGCGTTGGATAGAAGGCGGACACTTCATAGGCGAGTCCTCGCTTTTCTCGCAGTTCGACAAAGAGACGACTGGAAAGCCCGTTGCCGAGATAGGTATTGAGCAACTTCAGCGCTGTGTAGTCCGATAAATCAAGAGCGTTAGCATTCACCGACGGAGCCAGATAGCCCAACATCACGATCGACTGCTGCGTCTCTTGAGTCTTGATCACCCTGTGGGGATTTGACGAAATTGCAGCCAAGTTTAAAGTCGGCAGAGGATTTGACAGAGCTTGCCAATCGCCCAAAACGTTCTCGATTTGAGCCACTGCTTCGTCTGGAGCAATTCGACCCGCCACACTAATTACCAGATTGTCAGGGCGGAAATAGGTTTGATGATAGTGCTGTAAATCGTGCCGAGACAACTGAGCGACCGTTTCTGCGGTGCCCAACCCCGAAAAGGCGTAAGGATGCTGCCCATACATGGCAGAGCGTAGACCATCGAGTGCCACGGTGAAGGGCTGCTCTTGCTGAGAACGAATCGCTTGCAGCGTCAGACGACGTTCTAACTCGACTTCATCTTCGGGAAAGGTAGGCGATCGCAGCACGTCACCTGCCAGCGCCAATATCTCTGGAAAGTCAGCCGAGACGCTTTTTAAGCTCAACAAAAAGTAGTAAGAAGCCGAATTTGTACCGAGACCTGCCCCCACTGACTCGACGCGCTCGGCAATGTCTAGAGACGAAAAACGCTCCGTTCCTTTAGGCAAAACGGCAGAAACCAGATGCGATAACCCTGCCTGGTGCGAAGGTTCCCATCGACTTCCTGCTCGAATGAAGAGACGCGCCGCAATGATGTCAGCCGAAGGATTTTCAACCACCAGAACCACGATGCCATTCTTTAAAACGGTGCGGTGGATCTGACGATTTTGGATTGTATTAGAAGTCACAAGAGGGAGTCCTTAACAGGGGTGGGGTCTTTTTAGAGCGGCTTCATCACGATCGCCGCATAGTGATAGGGCGAAAGATATTGACTCGCCAAGTTTCGCAGGTCTTCAGCGCTGAAGGCTTGAATGCGCTGAGGATAGGCGACCGATAGCTCTGCCTGGGCGATCGTGTGATAGTAGCCATAAAGCCCCGCCAGTTGACCTGGTGTTTCGGTCGAGAAGGCATAATCGTTGCACAAAAGGCGTTTGCTGCGCGCTAGTTCGACTTCACTGACGAGAGTCGTCATCAAGGCAGAGAGGCGATCGCAGATCAGTGCTTCCACTCGCTCGATATTTTCTGGCTCTAGCCACGCGGTGATGGTAAACAGACTCGATTCTCGCTGCATTGAAAAGCTGCTGCCGACTGCCTGCACCAGTTGCCGATCTTCCCGCAGTTCTTGCACGAGTCGAGCCGATTGACTTTCTGCCAACAGCACCGAGATCAGATCCAATCCGTAGGCGTTTTGCAGCGGGTCGTCATCCACTCCTGGAGCCAGCCACGCCATCATCAGTCGAGCTTGCTCGAGGCGAGGCAACCGTAGTTCTTGGCGACGAATGCCCACGATCGGCGGTTCGGCTTCTGGCTCTAAACGGGGACAAATGCTCGGAGATGGAAACGCGGGGAACGATCGCTCAACCCACTTCACCGCGTCATCGTGATCGACATCTCCAACAATCACCACGGTCATATTGTGGGGTTGATAGTGAGCGCGATGGAAGCGGCGCATCTCGTCGGGAGATCGCGGCATCAAACTGTCTTCGGTGCCTAAAATCGGTCGTCCATAAGGATGACGTTGATAAACGCTCTCTGCCAATGCCTGAAATGCGATGCAGTCTGGATCGTCGTAAGATTGCCGAATCTCTTCGAGGACAACATCGCGCTCTCGATCGAACTCATCATCAGGAATTGCCGCATTTAACAGCAATTCTCCCAAATAGGGCAGAGTGTCACCGAGATATTGAGAGGCTGTCGTCATGAAAAAGTGGGCATAGTCATAGCTGGTTGCAGCATTGGTCACGCCTCCCCGATTTTCAATCACTTTGTCAAAGCTGCCCGGAGGAAGCCGATCGGTGCCCTTAAAAATCATGTGTTCTAAAAAGTGCGCCATGCCTGACCACTCATCAGGCTCAACGATCGCACCCGCTTTGACCCACACATCAACTGCTGCAACTCCAGTAGCAGGAACCTGTTGATGAATGAACGTCAACCCACTCTCTAGCTTGAGGATCTTGGCTGGAAAGGGAACGATGGCAGACCGTGATAACTGATTTAAGTTCAAGATTCAGTTCCGACCCAGTGGATTGTTTAACTAAATAAAAATAATGCTGACTCTGTTGTGCTATTTCTTGATAGAAAAAAGAACACAAACTGTCAATTTGCTGACACTTCAGCCTCTGTATTCTAGACCAATTAGCTCAAGAGTTAAGCGGCTCTCTCTCACGTCAAATAAAGGCAAGTACCAAGTGTTATAAAATTATCACATTAATAGTTCTAGGATTTTGCTGAAAGCTTTCAACAAAAATTCCCCGCTAATTTAGCAAGGGAAGCCATTCGATAGAAGTTCACCGCAACGCCGTTTTACCTCAGTTTTTGACCTGGTGCGAGACCAGGTGGGAGTCGATCGTCGGACTTAAAGTTTCCGGGTACAAGCCCGGTCTACTGCTGCCAGACGTAATTAGATTCCCTTATTGAAAAGCAAGATCATAAAACATTATTGGCAGTCACCAACGCCGCAGTGAACTTTCCTCATTGTAATGGCTGGGGGAGTGAATGGGCATCAAACAGCCAATTTATCGCTGTAGCCGACTGGATTAGAACATGGCTGCACGTGAACCCGCCGCCTGAACAAGGGGCTTAAGCCCCTTGTTCTAACCTGACTAGCGATCGCCATAATAGAGTCGTTGGGACGTTCTCTTTCTCAACACAGTGCAGAGTTGCCTTGACAGAAGGGTGAGAGATTCTTACTCGCCGCCCCCAAATCGATAGCCTTTGCCATATACGGTTGAGATTAAAGGGGGTTCTCCTTCAGACTCAATCTTGCGACGCAGTAAGCGAATCTGAGCGGCGAGTGCATTACTCAATGGCTTTTCGCCATCGCTCCAGAGATGTTGAAAAATCTGATCGTGGGTCAGCAGTTGATTGGGCTGGCGCATGAAATGTTCCAGCAGTTGACTTTCTTTTTCAGAAAGCTCGATCGCCCGTCCTTTGCGATAAGCGATTTGATTTTGAGAATCTAGCTCTAGATCATCGACGCGGAGCCGCAAATCAGGAGCAGATTCTAACGTCGCAGGACGACGCAGTAAGGCTCTGACTCGTGCCAATAATTCTCTTAGCTCAAAGGGCTTGATTAGATAGTCGTCGGCTCCAGCGTCGAGTCCCTGCACGCGATCGTCGATCGTGTCTTTAGCGGTCAAAAACAAAACTGGGGTGGTGTCACCGTGCGATCGCAGCCGTTGACAAAGATCGAGTCCTGACTCGTGGGGCAACATCCAATCTAAAATGAGCAAGTCATAGCGATTTTGCTCGACCAGCAGCGCCCCTTGACGACCATCATGCGCTACATCCACGACGTAACCCTCTCGCATCAATAAGCGACTGAGCGGGTCAGCCATTTCGATTTCGTCATCGACCAAGAGAATCTGCATAAGAGGTGAAAGATGAGGGATGAATTAGGCTGTGAGTCGCTCAACCTTCTATTCTTTATATTTAAGACTGATTTCAATCCTTTTCGTCACCTATCCTTCCCATGATCACCGTCGCATTACCCAAAGGTGCTTTGCTCAAAGACAGCATTCGACTGCTGCAAGCGATCGGGCTTGACTTTAGCGCATTTCTAGAGCCGGGCAACCGTCAACTGCAAATCACCGATCCCACAAACACCGCAAAAGCACTGCTGGTTAGAAACTCTGATGTATCGGTCTACGTCGAATATGGACAGGCGCAGTTGGGCGTAGTCGGCTATGATGTGCTGCGCGAGAAAAGTGCCAATGTTGCTCAATTAGTCGATTTGGGGTTTGGGCATTGCCGCATGTCAGTCGCAGTCAAGGCATCAAGTCCTTATCGATCGAGCCTCGAACTTCCGCTCAACGGTCGAGTCGCCTCTAAATGTGGTCGCTGTGCTTACGATTATTGTCAGAGTTTAGATCTGCCTGTGGAGATTATTCCGCTCGCTGGCTCGGTGGAGTTGGGTCCGATCACAGGGATGTCTGAAGCGATCGTCGATTTAGTCGCCACGGGCAATACGCTGCGCGAAAACGGTCTGATTGAAATCGATGTGCTGTTTCAAAGTACGGCTCGGTTGATCGCGCACCCTCTCAGCTATCGCCTTGACACCGACGGGCTGTACAACTGCGTTAAGCAGATTCGTCAGCAGGTGAGTCAACCCGTGTCGAATGTCTGATTTTCGTTAAGCTTAAGCAACTGTCTTCCCTGGGCTTGTGCGATCGTGCCGCAAGCTTTTATCCAACCATCATGACTCACTCTCTCGCTGATCGCCCCGATCGCCGCCCTAAAGAAACCGATTGGCGACTTTTTTTGCGGCTGGTTCCCTACGCTAAAAAGAATATGCGGCTGCTGCTGCTGTCGATGGTGTTTTTGGTGCCATCGGCGATCGCTAACGCCCTTCAGCCGATTTTGATCGGTCAGACCGTCTCGCTGCTCAAACGTGAGTCTACTAGCCTGGGCTTTTTTGGCGTTCAGCTTGACTTTCTCAAAGGTCGATCGCTGACCGACGGACTCAATTTTGTGGCGAGTTTGCTGTTAGCCACGATTTTGACTCGACTGATTTTAGACGGCACTCAGAGCTATCTCGTGCAAAAAGTCGGGCAACGCATTACCGCAGGCATCCGCAGCGATTTGTTTGATCATGTCACGTCGTTGGCGGTTCGGTTTTTCGATCGCACTCCCGTAGGACGCTTGATCACTCGCCTCACTAGCGATGTCGAAGCGCTGGGAGAAGTCTTCTCGACAGGCGCGATCGGGGTCGTCAATGACTTGTTTTCGATCCTTGTGATCGCGGTGATTATGTTTGCTCGGCAGTGGCAACTGGCAACTCTGCTCGTGCTGATGCTGTTACCCGTGACGGGGCTGATTATTTATTTTCAGCAGCAATATCGCAAAGCGAACTATAAAGCGAGAGAAGAATTATCTTCGCTCAACTCGATGTTACAAGAGAATATTACGGGGATCGGAGTCGTTCAGCTATTTCGACGTGAGCAATTTAATGGCGAATTATTTCGCACAGTGAACAAGCGCTACATTCACGAGGTCGATCGGACGATTTTTCACGATTCTGCGGTGTCCGCCACCCTGGAATGGATTTCTCTCGTCGCGATTTCGGGGGTTTTGGGCGTTGGCGGCTGGCTCGTGATGAATCGACAACTCGATTTTGGGCTGCTGTCTACGTTCATTTTGTTTGCTCAACGTTTGTTTGATCCGCTGCGTCAGTTTGCTGAGAAATTCACCGCAATTCAAGCTGGGTTCACGGCAGTCGAGCGGGTCAGCGACATTATGAACGAACCGATCGAGATCCGCGATCCCGAAAAAGCGCACGAGAGTAAGGGAGCTAACTTAATGCTCAAAACGCCTGATGCTCCCGGCGAGATTCGATTTGAGCACGTTTGGTTTGCCTACAAGCAAGATGACTATGTTCTCAAAGATTTAGATTTCACGATTCGCCCTGGTGAGAAAGTCGCTTTGGTTGGACCCACCGGAGCCGGAAAAAGCTCGATCATTCGCCTGTTAAGTCGCCTCTATGAGCCAACCAACGGGCGAATTTTACTTGATGGTATTGATATCCGCCAACTGCCCCAAGCAGAACTGCGGCGACGGATGGCAATCGTTTTGCAAGACGGGTTCTTATTTGCTGGAGATGTCAAGAGCAACATCACCCTGGGGGAAACCTATACCTTTGATGAGATTCGAGCGGCGGCTGAAAACACCAACGTGGCAAGTTTGATCGAGCAGTTGCCCCAAGGCTACAACACGCTGCTGCGTGAGCGGGGCACCAACCTGTCTGGCGGACAAAAACAACTGCTGGCGTTTGCCCGCGCTGCAATTCGCGATCCCCAGATCTTAGTCCTTGATGAAGCGACAGCCAACCTAGATGTAGGCACTGAATCGCTGATTCAAGAAGCCCTAGAACGGTTGTTAGAAGCCCGTACCGCGATTATTATTGCTCACCGACTGTCGACGATTCGGAATGTCGATCGCATCTTAGTTCTCAAGCGAGGGCAGCTTGTCGAGTCAGGCAGTCACGACGCGTTACTAAGCCAAGGCGGACTTTACGCGAGTCTCTACCAACTACAAATGTTAGAAGGCTAGTTCTTTTTTGGATCATTTCTAACCCTGCTCTTTTGCCTGCATGAATTGCTCAATATCTGCCACGGCTTGCTCTAACGTGTCGAGAGTGATGACTACGGGAGCCTCAGCGGGCTTATCAACCACCGCTTCAATGACTTCCGACGCAGGAGGTGCGGCGTGACCTGCTTCAGAGCAGAGGGTTTCTTGCAGTTTATCAAGTGACTCAATAAATGCTCTCGCTGCGGCACGTCGCGCGTCTTGCTGTTGCAGATCCATCATGCTTGACTCCAAATTCAAGGATCAAAACCCTAGACTGTTTGGGCTTCAAAGATAGTCAGCTATCACAAAGCGATCGCCGACTCAGCCTTCAGGTTTTGTTGATCACGGTTTCATCGGGCATCTATCCAGATCAGAATGCCCAATCTAAACTAAATCGTTTCATTACGATTCAGACTTCGCTGTTGATAATAACTTCATACCGCTTCGTTGTCTTCAAAACTGACTTCTTTCGAGCACTCTCGTTTGAAAGGTTGTCTGATCCACCCTCAGCAGACGAAAATAAATAAAGCAACCACCAGCACCGGGAGGCAGATGTGACGGACGGATTTGATTACGATTTGGTAATTATCGGCGCGGGCGTTGGCGGACATGGTGCAGCTCTCCATGCGGTTGACTGTGGATTAAAGACCGCCATCATTGAGGCGGCAGATATGGGCGGCACCTGCGTCAATCGGGGCTGCATTCCGTCTAAGGCGCTGTTGGCGGCGGCGGGTCGCGTGCGAGAACTCCGCAACGCCCACCACTTAAAGTCATTGGGCATTCAGGTTGGCAATGTCTCGTTCGATCGAGGCGCGATTGCCACTCATGCAGGCAACATGGTTGCTAAACAACAAGACGGGCTAGTCAACAGCCTTAAGCGGGTCGGAGTCGAGGTGATTCACGGTTGGGGTCGCATGGCTGGATCGCAAAAAGTGTCCGTCACCACTGACGCAGGCGAGAAGATCATCACCGCAAAAGACATCATTCTCGCGCCCGGATCGGTGCCCTTTGTGCCTCCTGGCGCGCAGATCGACGGCAAAACCGTGTTTACGAGCGACGACGCGATCAAGCTAGAGACGTTGCCCCCGTGGATCGCGATCGTTGGCAGCGGCTACATCGGACTCGAATTTGCCGATGTCTACACCGCTCTCGGCTGCGAGGTGACGATGATCGAAGCGCTCGACCAGCTCATGCCCGGATTCGATCCCGATATTGCCAAACTCGCGCAGCGCATTCTGATTGCCCCTCGCGATATCGAGACCAAAGTTGGAATGCTGGCGATGAAAGTCACTCCTGGTTCGCCTGTGGTGATTGAGCTTGCCGATGCCAAAACCAAGGAGATCGTCGAAGTTCTCGAAGTCGATGCGTGTTTAATCGCGACGGGTCGGATTCCGGTTGCCAAAGACATGGGGTTAGAATCGGTCAGCGTCGAGTTAGATCGGCGAGGCTATATTCCCGTTAACGATCGCTTAGAAGTCCTTTCAGCCGGAGAATCTGTTCCGCATCTCTGGGCGATCGGAGACGCAACGGGCAAGATGATGCTGGCTCATGCGGCTTCTGCTCAGGGCGTGATCGCGGTTGAGAATATGTGCGGACGCGATCGCGAGGTAGACTATCGCAGCATTCCAGCCGCCGCCTTTACTCATCCTGAAATTAGCTTTGTGGGCATGACCGAACCTGCGGCTCAAGAATTGGGCAAAGCCGAGGGATTTGAAGTGTCTGCGGTGCGGACTTACTTCAAAGGCAACGCCAAAGCGCTGGCTGAGGGAGAAGTTGACGGAATTGCCAAACTGATCTATAGATCGGACACTGGAGAAGTTTTAGGCGTTCATATTATTGGGCTTCATGCCGCAGACTTGATTCAGGAAGCGGCAAACGCGATCGCCAACCGTCAATCGGTGCGATCGCTGGCGTTCTTAGTCCACACTCATCCCACGCTCTCCGAGATTCTAGACGAAGCCTATAAACGAGCCGCCATCCACTGATGTAAAGAAAATGGCTAGAGAATATCCTGATGCAGTTCAAACATTCTCTAGCACTACCGTTCAAAACTCAGAACTCTCAAGGAATTGCGTTACTCTACTAAATAAGAGTTTGTGTCGGTCAACTCTGGTCAAAACGGCTAGAATTTGATTCGGCTCAAATCCCATTGACTTCAAGTTTCTTTTGCGTTTCCTGGCTACCCTAATGGAGATTCGTCGTCGTCAGCCCAATCCCGCCATCACGATTCCTCAAATTCGATATCAGACAACGGTTCCTGATTCTGCTCCGCGTCATATTTTAGAGGAGATCGTTTGGGAAAAAGAAGTCGAAGTCACTAAGATGCGCGATCGCCTCCCTCTAATGGAGTTGCAGAAAAAAATGCAGACGACCGCGCCAACCCGCGACTTTGTGGCGGCTCTGCGTCAGGGAAAAACAAACCCAGCGGTGATCGCAGAGGTGAAGAAGGCATCGCCCAGCAAAGGAGTGATTCGAGAAGATTTTGATGCGGTGGCGATCGCCCAATCTTATGTGAAAGGTGGGGCATCGTGTCTGTCTGTCCTCACCGATCAGAAGTTTTTTCAAGGCAGCTTTGAGAATCTTTCCTGCATTCGTGAAGTAGTCGATTTGCCGCTGTTGTGTAAAGATTTTATCATTTACCCTTATCAAATGTATTGGGCACGGTTGCAAGGAGCCGACGCGGTTTTGCTGATTGCGGCGATATTGCCTGATAAGGACTTGCGGTATTTCCTGAAAATCGTCAAAGCGTTGGGCATGGTGGCTCTAATTGAGGTGCATACGCTTGAAGAACTCGATCGCGTTCTCTCTCTCGACGGGGTGGTGATGGTAGGCATCAATAATCGCAACCTTAAAGACTTCTCAGTAGACCTTGACACCACTTGCCAACTGCTGGCGGCGAGAGGAAATCAACTGACAGAAAAGGAAATTTTGGTCGTCAGCGAATCAGGGCTACACACTCCTGCCGACCTCGATTTGGTAGTTAACGCGGGTGCTCAGGCAGTTCTCGTGGGAGAATCCTTAATCAGACAGCCCGATCCGGGTCAAGCGCTTGTGCGGTTGGTGACTCGCTAGGCTAATGTTTCTCGTCGATCGTTTTTTCTTTAACCAGGTTAGCGTTACATGGAGCCGATTCCTCTTCCTTCGCACATTCATTACGAGTTGTTGCTGCAACTCTTAGAGCGACAGACAATGTTCGCCGTTACTCAGCAAAAACATCAGCGAGACCAAGTTCACCAGTTAATTATTACGCTGCGAAAAGCCTATTCTCAACAAAAACATCTAGAAGAAGACTGTCAGCGCAGTCAATTAGAGGTTGAATATCGCTGGTCGCTGAATAGCCTCGAAGCCCCTCCTAACGTCGAAAAGGCTGCAAAAACCTCACAGGAGCCTAAAATCTCCTGACCTCGCGCGATCGCCGATTTGTCCCGTCGCTAATATTTCTGATTTTGCGTCTACTATAAAAGCTAATTCTCCTAAGTGGGATCGGGTTTTGGGAGGCTCCGAGTGTCTGAACCGAACGCTGATCAAGGTAAAAAATTGTCGGATCAGGTATCCGATCGCTCCGATACGCCAGAAATATCTGCAAATTCTGACGAGTTAGAGTCACAGTTAGACTACATGCAAGCCAAAATCCGCAACCAAATCGAGCGGATTCAGGATCTAGAGCTGGCGTTAGACCAATCGATTGATAACCTTAACGAGCTGAGGCTGCAAATCGTTAATCAGCAGTTTCTAGAAGAGCATCTTGCTTCGACTGAAGAGATTGCCAACGTTCAGCAGCAGGCAATCAACCAGCTAAAGCGACAATTTGCTGAGAAACAAGCCGCTTTTGAGCAGCAAATTCATCAGGCGCAGGAGCGAGAGCAAGACTATCAGAAGTTGCTCGAAGCCGCAGAACTCTTTGCCCAAAGTCAACACGCCGAATTGCAGCGATTGAGAGCGCAGGTGATGATCGATCGCCCCAATGCACCTGATCAAACGCGGCTAACTTCCCAAATCGATGAGCTGCAAGTGGCGATGCAAACCCAGCAGCAACAGGTCTTAGAGCTAGAATCGCAAGAATTAACGGCGCGTAGTTTATCAGCTAATTTAGAACTGCAACTGCAAGAAGCGCAAAAACAAATTCGACGACTCTATCGAGAACTCAACGATCGACACACCGCAATTAACGAGCTAGAAGCCCGACTAGAGGGAGATTTCTCCGACCAGTCTCTAAGTTCTGCTGCTCTGAGCCATTCAGATGCCCAAGATTCGCCGCAAAAAGTCGAGGAATTAGAGTCACAACTCGTTAAACAAATGGCAACTCAGGCACTTTTGCAGCAAGCCTGTCAAGAGCTAGAACTCGATCGTGAACAAAATCAGACTCGCATTGCCGAATTAGAGCGACAAGCTGCCGAAATGCAGGAGCAGATTCTCAGTCAGGCGCAGCAAGCCAGTGAATATGAAACCGCTGTCCAGCACTGGAAAGACCGTTTCTACACGACCCAAGATAAAGTGGCGCAGCTCAAAGATCTCTTGGAGAATGACTCTTCCGATCGGTCACTAGAGTTAGCAGAATTGTTTGCAGACATTCAAGCCACTTCGACGATCGGTGGCGAACCTCTACGATCAACTAGCAGAGCCGATGCTTTTAACGAAGACCTCAAGATTGATTTACCCGACTTTTTGACCCGCCGCCGCACCTATCGGAATCGCTCCTAGAATCTTTTTTCCTCATCGACTCCAAAAGTAATTTCCAGTTAGATTAAACCCGATCGTGGATCAGGTGTGTAATCCTGGATCATGCACGAAAAACTGCATCCTCACCCCTAAAAGGACACTCTCATGGACGACAAGTTAATGCTGATGATTCCGGGTCCGACTCCCGTGCCGGAGCAGGTTTTGCTAGCGATGGCGAAGCATCCGATCGGGCATCGCAGCGCTGACTTTGGCAAAATTATGGCAGAAGTCACCGCCAATTTAAAATGGCTTCACCAAACGCAAAATGATGTGCTGATTCTCACCGCTAGCGGCACGGGCGTAATGGAAGCCGGGATTATTAACTTTCTCAGTCCGGGCGATCGGGTGTTGGTCGGGTCAAATGGCAAGTTTGGCGAGCGTTGGGCAGAAGTCACCGATGCCTATGGGCTGAAAACCGAGCGCATCACCGCTGAGTGGGGCAAACCTCTCGATCCTGAGCAGTTCCGGGTGGCGTTAGAGACAGACACTGAGAAGCAAATCAAAGCCGTCGTCATTACCCACAGCGAAACTTCGACAGGGGTGATCAACGACCTCGAAACGATTAATCGCCACGTCAAAGCCCACGGCAAAGCGCTGATTATTGTCGATACCGTGACGAGTTTGGGAGCGACCAACGTTCCAGTCGATACTTGGGCTTTGGATGTGGTGGCATCTGGTTCGCAAAAGGGCTATATGATTCCGCCAGGGTTGGGATTTGTGGCGGTCAGTGACAAAGCTTGGGATGCGTACAAAACGGCAAAACTGCCTCGTTATTACCTGGATTTGGGCAAATACCGCAAAGATGCTGCCAAAAATACGACTCCTTTCACGCCTCCGATTAACCTATTCTTTGCTCTGCAAGCGGCGTTAAGAATGATGCAGGCAGAAGGTCTAGAGAACATTTTTGCGCGTCACCATCGGCTGCTAGCAGCAACCCGCGCCGCCATGAAAGCGATGGGAATGCCTTTATTTGCCGCAGAGGAGTGTGCAAGTCCGGCAATCACGGCGGTGATGCCAAGCGGTGTCGATGCCGAGCAAATTCGATCGGTGATGAAAAAGCGATTCGATATCGTGCTAGCAGGCGGACAAGATCACGTCAAGGGCAAGATTTTTCGGATTGGTCACTTGGGCTTTGTCAGCGATCGAGATGTGCTAACCGCGATCGCGTCTCTAGAAGCCACACTGCAAGAACTAGGTCATAAATTTACGCCAGGTGCCGGGGTTGCAGCGGCGGTGAAAGTGTTCGCGTCGTAGAGGACGAATCATTCAAATCACTAAAAAACCGGGGGAACTGATGAGGTTTCCCCGGTTTTTCGATCTGTTAGGACATACCGAAATATGCCCGATTCATTAGTAGGTTTCAACGTGCCAGCGACCTGCTTTCTTCATCGCCCGTTGGAACTCCTTCCACTCAACTCCTACCTTTGAAGCCTCAGCCGAAAGAGCCGCATCAATGCCGTCCTCCATGCCTTTGAGACCACAAATATAGGTATGTGTCTTCTCATCCTGCATCATCTGCCACAGTTCAGCCGCGTGTTCAGCCACCCGGTCTTGAATGTACATTCTGCCGCCATCCTTGTTCTTCTGCTCACGGCTAATCGCATTGGTGAGACGGAAGTGGTCGGGGTACTTCTGCTGAATTTCCTCTAGCTCTTCACTATACAGAATGTTGGCTGTTGTAGGGATACCGAAGATCATCCACGCAAATCCGTTGAACTGGTAGTCAGGATTTGCGGCTTTCTCATTGTCCTTAAACATCCGCCATAGGTAGGCACGCATCGGCGCGATTCCCGTTCCAGTTGCCATCATGATCACTTTGGCTTCTGGGTCCGTCGGAAGCAGCATTTCCTTGCCCGTCGGACCTGTGATTTTGACATCATCTCCTGGCTCTAGACCACAGAGATAAGTTGAGCAAACGCCATAGACCATCTCGCTTGTCTCTGGATGCTTATACTCTAACTGCCGAACGCAGAGAGAGACGGTCTTATCATCGACCTGATCGCCGTGCCGAGTAGACGCGATCGAGTAGAGTCTAAGTTTTTCAGGTTTGCCGTTTTTATCGGTGCCAGGAGGAATAATGCCGATGCTTTGTCCTTCTAGATACCGCAAATCTCCGCCAGAAATGTCGAACTTAAGGTGACGAACTGTACCGATTCCGCCTTCGCCGACGAGTTCCTCGTTAGACATACATTTACCGACATAAGGACTGGCGGGTCGGTAAATATTTACGGGAATGTCTGTCGCGACAGCAGCCTTTGCTTGAGTCATTGGCTTTGTCTTTGCTCCTGCTTGAGTGCCCTGGGTTTCAGTGTGCTGCTTAATGTTGGTTGCAGACTGTTCCAGGGTAACTTTTCCGGTTAAGTCACCATTAACGTCTAAAGGCTGAATGCTGACAATCTTGCCGCCCATGCGGGTAATGCGCTGCATAAACTCGTTCATGCGAGTATAGGGCACTGTGATAAACGTGCTACCGCTCTGCCGAATCGGATAGCTCATCTGGTCATTTTCTTGACTTTGACGCAGACCTACCACTTCATATCGAAACACGCGGCTGCCAGAGGGTGTGTTGCCAGCACCTGTTGCGCTTGAATTGAACATCGCTTTGAATCTCTCCGACCTAACTCAACTTAATATTGTGCTGCAAGGTGCCCTTTCTACCAAATTGGGCGACAAATTGCTCCTCTTATTCACTCTACAGATTTAGGGAGACTTGGCGATCGCTAAAATCATGAATTTCCAATCAAGTTCGCCACTCTAGGGATAGAAATGTTCGCCTTGACTCTAAAGTAATAAGGATTCGCAAATTTTAGATTTACTTAAGGCTTGTGAGGGGGATCACGATTTGGTAAGATCTGCCCTAGCGAGTAGTCCTAAATACTTAACTGCAAAGCTTTGGCTTAACAAAGCTGTTGAGGTAGGCGGCGTTCATTCTTAGAATGATTGCATTTTGCTTGAGCAAGTCGTCAAAGCTCCGGCTGACTCAAGAACCCAATTAGTAGAAAACTTTTTGTTTTAGAGGAAATCTATGATCAGTAAGCCAGACCGCGTGGTTTTAATTGGGGTTGCCGGAGACTCCGGGTGCGGTAAATCCACGTTTCTGCGTCGATTGACCGATCTGTTTGGGGAAGATTTCGTCACCGTTATCTGCCTCGACGATTACCACAGTCTGGATCGCAAGCAGCGCAAAGAAACCGGAATCACGGCACTAGACCCTAGAGCCAATAACTTTGACCTGATGTATGAGCAGATGAAAGCGCTCAAAAGTGGGGAAAAGATTAACAAGCCCATCTACAACCACGAGACGGGTCTTCTCGATCCTCCTGAAATTGTTGAACCCAATCACATCATCGTGATCGAGGGGCTACACCCACTTTACGACGAACGAGTTCGCAACCTGCTAGACTTTAGCGTCTATCTCGACATCAGCGATGAAGTCAAAATCGCCTGGAAGATTCAGCGCGACATGGCAGAACGGGGTCACACCTATGAAGATGTGCTAGCTCAGATCAACGCTCGCAAACCCGACTTTGAGGCATATATTGACCCTCAGAAAGGCTTTGCTGACGTTGTAGTGCAAGTGTTGCCGACGCAGTTAATCAAGAACGACCAAGAGCGAAAAGTGCTGCGGGTGCAGATGATTCAACGGGATGAAGTGGAGGGCTTTGAGCCTGCTTACTTGTTTGACGAAGGCTCCGAGATTCATTGGACTCCTTGTGGACGGAAGCTCACTTGCTCCTATCCTGGAATCAAGATGTACTACGGTCCTGACTCTTACTACGGTCACAGTGTTTCGATTTTGGAAGTCGATGGTCAGTTCGACAAGCTTGAAGAAGTCATCTACATCGAACAACACTTGAGCAAAACTTCCGCGAAGCATAACGGTGAGTTGACCGAGCTATTGCTCAAGCACCGTGAATATCCAGGTTCTAACAATGGGACGGGCTTATTCCAAGTGCTAGTTGGGCTAAAAATGAGAGCGACCTATGAGCGGATAATCGCTAAAGAGAAAGTTGCGGTTAGCGCTTAATTCTTGAGTTGATTTTGACGATCGGGGATGCCATCAGCGTCCCCTTTCTCAGTGATTTGATCTCTAAGATCAGTCTGATAAGATCTCCTAGCCAATTTGACCGAAGTTAGGGGATGCTTTGACCTTATAATTGCTTAAGATTTGAATTTAATGTTCAGCCTTCGATCGCTTCAAGCTTTCTTCTTTTAACGTCACTAAAAAAGAACAAGTGTCAGAGATCGAAGCGTAAAACCAAATACCAAACCCGCCATCGCTATAAATGGCAAAACGAGCGACGACGTTACTCCAAACATCACCGACTCCATAAAGGAAAAACCATGAGCGCAGACGTTATTGACGTGACCCCCGAAGCCGAGAAAAAAGCTGAGAAAAAAGCTGAGAAAAAAGGAGCGATCGAACTTCACAAACAGCCCAGTCTCTCTGTTTGGAATCGCCCTACTATGTCCAGCGATATCGAAATCGCAGGCACGATTCAGGATGGGGGCATTCGACCGATCGGAGCCAGTCATCTAGAAATCGTGGGCACTCTGCTGACGAATCGCCCGATTGTGGCAAGCCACCTTCGCATTTTTGAAATGGTGGACAAGCGTCCGGTCTTTTGTGACGAAATCAAAATGCTTGAAGGTGAAGGTCTAGGTGGGAGACCTGTGATGGCAAGCGATCCAGATTTAATGAACGACAATATGGGGTTTGGGCAACGCCCGATCGCCTCTAACAATGTCGATGATGCCCCTGCGCTGATGGGCTTTATTGACTAGAACAGGCTTCAAATTTAATTGACTCATTGACGGGGTGTTTCTTCTGAGAGGCACCCATTTTTGTATCCTAAAAATTCACTTCATATCCTGGGCGTATGAACGTTTATCATTGACAAATAAGCGCCCCACCTAGTCCCAACGTTTTCCCAATGACTGCAACGATCGCTAATCTGCCCAGCCACTACGACTCTGCTGCCTCAGAAGCCAAGTGGCAGAAGTTTTGGGAAGAAAACCACGTCTTTAAAGCCGACCCCAATGCCCCTGGCGAACCTTACTGTGTCGTGATTCCGCCTCCCAACGTCACGGGCAGTCTTCATATGGGTCATGCCTTTGAGACAGCATTGATTGACGCGCTTGTGCGATATCACCGTATGTGTGGCTACAACACACTCTGGCTTCCTGGAACGGATCATGCCAGCATTGCAGTGCAAACTATTCTTGAAAAGCAGCTAAAAGCTGAGGGAAAGACTCGGCAAGAGTTGGGGCGCGAGAAGTTTCTAGAACGTGCTTGGAAATGGAAAGCCGAATCGGGAGGCACGATCGTCAATCAGCTTCGACGATTAGGCGTTTCGGTAGACTGGTCAAGAGAGCGCTTTACGATGGATGAAGGGCTGTCAAAAGCCGTGCTAGATGCCTTCGTTCAGCTTTATGAGGAGAAGCTGATCTATCGAGGCAACTATCTGGTCAACTGGTGCCCTGCCAGTCAATCTGCTGTGTCTGACTTAGAAGTTGAAAATCAGGAAGTCAACGGGCATTTGTGGCATTTTCGCTATCCGCTGGCGCAGAGTGATGGCTATGTGGAGGTTGCCACGACTCGCCCTGAGACGATGTTGGGAGATACTGCCGTTGCGGTCAATCCGAAGGACGATCGCTACAAGCATTTGATTGGTCAACGGGTGATTTTGCCGCTCGTAGACCGAGAGATTCCAATTATCGGCGACGAGTTTGTTGATCCCACGTTTGGGACGGGATGCGTTAAGGTGACTCCTGCTCATGATCCCAACGATTTTGAGATGGGCAAGCGGAATAACTTGCAATTCATCAACATTATGAACAAAAACGGCACTCTCAATGAGAATGCCGGAGAGTTTCAAGGGCAAGACCGCTTTGTGGCGCGTAAAAATGTGGTCAGACGGCTTGAAGAAGAAGGAATGCTGGTCAAAATTGAGGACTATAAGCACACCGTTCCCTATAGCGATCGCGGCAAGGTTCCCGTCGAGCCTCTGCTCTCTACTCAGTGGTTCGTCAAAATCAAACCCCTGTCAGAGCCTGCTCTATCGGATCTGGATCAACAGAATTCGCCTGAGTTTGTGCCCGATCGCTGGACAAAAGTTTATCGAGATTGGCTCGTGAGCTTAAAAGATTGGTGCATCTCTCGCCAACTCTGGTGGGGACACCAAATCCCCGCCTGGTATGCTGTCAGCGAGACGGGTGGCATCATCACCGACACGACCCCGTTTATGGTGGCTCAAAGTGAGGCAGAGGCGAGAGAAAAGGCGATCGCTCTATTCGGCGAAAATGTTCAGCTTGAGCAAGACCCCGACGTGCTCGACACGTGGTTTTCGTCTGGCTTATGGCCCTTCTCAACCTTGGGCTGGTCTAACGAAACGCCAGACTTTAAGCGCTACTATCCGACTGCGACGCTGGTGACGGGGTTTGACATTATCTTCTTTTGGGTTGCCCGCATGACGATGATGGCAAAGCACTTTACGGGAGAAATGCCCTTCAAAACCGTCTATATTCACGGATTGGTGCGGGATGAAAACAACAAGAAGATGTCCAAGTCGTCTAATAACGGCATTGATCCGCTGATTTTGATTGACAAATATGGTACGGATGCGCTGCGATACACTCTCGTGCGTGAGGTGACTGGAGCGGGGCAAGACATTCGACTGGAATATAACCGCAAAACGGATGAGTCTGCGTCGGTTGAGGCATCTCGTAATTTCACCAATAAGTTGTGGAACGCCTCTCGATTTGTGTTGATGAACCTAGATGGCAAGACCCCCGACCAGTTAGGATTGCCCGATCGAGATCAGTTGGACTTGAGCGATCGCTGGATTCTGTCCCGATTCCACCAGGTCACTCAGCAGATTCGCGATCAGATCGATCACTATGGCTTGGGCGAGTCTGCCAAACTGTTATACGAATTCATCTGGGGCGACTTCTGCGACTGGTATATTGAACTGGTCAAATCTCGTCTGCTGGGTGATGATGCCGTTTCTCGTAAGGCTGCTCAACAGACTCTCGCCTACGTTCTAGAAGGGACTTTGAAGCTACTTCACCCCTTTATGCCCCACATCACCGAAGAGATTTGGCACACGGTGACCCAGATCGATGAAACGTCAGGTCAGACACTAGCGTTACAGACCTACCCGGTTCCCGATTCTACGCTGATCAACCCTGACCTAGAGCAGCAGTTTGACCTCCTGATTGACACGATTCGCACGATTCGGAATCTCAGAGCCGAGGCAGACATCAAGCCCGGAGTCAAAATTGAGGCAATCTTGCAAACCGATAGCGAGAAGGAAGAACACATCCTCAAGTCAGGTCAGCCTTACATTCAGGATTTAGCAAAGGTGCAAACGTTGAGGATCAATCAACCTCAGACTCAGCAAGCGCGTCCAGAAGTTACTGCGGATTCTTCTGAGACGGATCTTTTTGGCTCGATCGCCACATTCTTATCCACTCATCAGCGCGTCTTACTGACGATCGGCTTCATTCTGCTGACGTTAATCACGCTCAAAATTTGTGCGGGTCTTCTAGAAGCCGTTCACGAAATTCTGCTTCTGCCAACCTTGTTAGAACTCGTGGGGATTGGCTACACCGTCTGGTTTATCAAGCAAAAACTCTGGAAGGTGGGCGATCGCCAGCAGCTATTCAGCCAGATTGAGCAATTCAAAGCCGAAGTCTTCGGGGAGCCGCGTCCAGATGCACCCGACCCGATCGCGAATTCGTCATCGCTCAGCGAAGAAGACTCAGCCCAAACGATCGTCGGCGTGGTCGGAACGGTACGAGTCGCAATTCCTCTCGCGGGATTGATCGATTTAGTCGCTCTCAAGGCAAAAACCGAGAAAGATTTGAAAAAAGTAGAAGCTGAAATTCAAGCCCTCTCAGGACGGTTGAACAACGCTAAATTTGTCGATAAAGCCCCTCCTGATGTGGTTCAAACTGCACGAGATGCGCTGTCAGAATTTGAGACGCAAGCCGAGATTCTCCAGACACGACTCGATCGCTCGGATTGAGATTCAAGAGGCATTCAGCAAAATTACTGGATTCATTCAGCCATTCCCTCAGTGTTGTTTCCATTCCCGTGCTCCTACGGGCTATCGAATCTGCTTTAGAAACGCTATGTTATTTGTAGTAGGGCTGATCTCTTTTAAGAGCACCTAGCCCTCGCTCAGACAACTCGATAACTGGTTGCTGTCCGATTGTCAATCTAAAGAGACTGATCCTGGCGTAATATTCAGTAGAGACAAGTAGAGAGAAACGGTTATGCTGCACTTGGCTCAAGTCCATCAAAAAAGCTATGCAGGTAAAGCAGGATTGCGCCTGCTAGCGACTCAAAAAGCCGAAAACGTTTGGACAGTCGCTACTGAGGAAGAATTTGTTCTTTCTACTGAAGCCACTGACTATGGCGAGAGTGCCTTAGTTTTGGTTGAGCTATCTAGTACTCAACAAATTCTCAGCATTCGAGATGCCAAAAGCTGGGTCTTAAAGCTGGTTGAAGACTATCTAGTGAACGGTATTACTCCCGCGTTTCTTGAGCAAGAAACCGAGCGCGCAGAGCAATGGCGGCAATCGCTAACCCTTCAAAATCAAGAACTCGATCGCCGCACGTTAGAACTAGAAGCCCGTAGAGAACAAATTCAAGCCCTTGAAGAAGACCTGAAGCGTGAAAAAAGGCAGTTCGAGTGACACGCGTCTGAATTTGAGGCGAGAAACCAAGATCTCGATCGTCGCGCCTCAGACTAAGATGTTCTCCCTCCGCCAATTCAGTTAGACGACGGAAGATTTAGCCCTTCAACTCACGAAATAAGAGATCGCCCCCAGATGGGTGCCTGAGCAAAGATGTGACCTCACTAAAACTGTTACTGGTATGTCATGAGTGGGAACCATTGAGATACATAACTCATGACAAGTCTAGTTAGAAATCTAGGTTAACCCTATGCGATACTTAGCCACCGTAGAACCGAAGCCACTCTGGGGAAAACAATTACTACGACTCCATTGTAAAGAGGTTGATAAATTCACCTGGCTTCCCATACAAGAAGAAATCACGCTTACGCTTGAGCACAAATTTCTCCCCGGTACGTTGGTGATGGCGCACATTACAGTCGCGAATCACCACCTCCAGCGACTTGAAGAAGCAACCCAATCTATTGTGGCAACGTTGAATGGTTTTTCAACTAGCAGTCGGCGATATAAAGATTTGTCCCGTGACATTGAAGCGTGGAAAGAATCAATGCAGTTCCAGTTGGAAGAATTGCGCCGTCGCGAAGAAGATTTGATGAGACGTGCAGAAGAATTGCAGCTAAACCTGGTTTGCTCCATTGCTAATTCAGGTCAAGGACTGACGATTCCTCAATCTCTTGAAGAATACAAAGCTGCTGATGTAGAAGTGATGACCATTCGATCGTAAGTGGCTTGTGGAGTCCTAATTATTTTACTGTCCCTGTTGGGAGGCATCGATCGTAGTGTTAAAGCAGTACATCAAAGATCAAAGCTGCTCTCAAAACGCGAGACTTGCATCCCCTAATTCTGTTCATTAACCTCTGTAGAGACGTTCTAGTAGAACGTCTCTAGCTAACATTTCTAACCTCTTGCTGCGGGTAAAGCAGGACGCGAAATTGGGTAGACATTCTCTCCAATCTGGGGAGATGGTTGATCGGTCAACAGAAATTCTCGCAGGAGGCGAACGGCAAATTTCTGCGCTAAACCTCCGACGATTTTTTGACCCATTTTCTGAGTTTCTGGTTTTGCGAGTAGACGCGGCAGCAACGACAGCAGCTTGCCCTGATCAAACCCGCGAGTTTCTTGCAAAATACTCCAGATGCGCTTGACGTGCTCTAGAGTTTGCTGATTCTCGGATAGTGCTACCGGACGCTCAACCGTCCAGCCTACCTGTTCACGAAATCGGTAATTCACGGTTTGCCAAACGCTTTGACCGAGTGAATCTAATCCTTTGATAATCTCATTCACCAGGTTGGCGCGAATAAATTCACCCCGCTCTGAAAATAAGAAATCAACCGCCTGGTCAAGGGCTTGATCGAGATCATAGTCTTGGTTGCTGCGAGCGTTCCGCAACAAATTTTCTAAGCGATTCCATCGAAAGCTGCCGTCTTTGAACAGCAAATCTTTGAGCGATTCTCGAAGCTCAGGAGATTGATCGGTCAGCAATCGCTTTGCAACGTAAGGATATGCCTTGCTCAACACTTTGAATTCAGGATCGACATGGATGGCGATGCCCTCTAGGGTGACGAGCGATCGGATAATCAACGCATAGTAAGCCGGAACCGTAAACGGATATTCATACATCAAGGATGAGAGTTGATCGGTGATACTTTTGATGTTAATTTCGGCAACACTGGCTCCTAACGCATCGTTAAAAACACTCGCAAAGGCAGGAATAATTGGCGTAAGGTCTGTGTCAGGAGTCAAAAACTCTAGCTTCACATAGTCGTGTGCTAAACCGTCGAAGTCTCGGTTGACCAGGTGAACGATCGCCTCGATCAATCCATATCTCTGATAGGGTTTGACCTCGCTCATCATGCCAAAGTCTAAATAAGCCAGTTTGCCATCTGGCATTGCCAACAGATTGCCAGGGTGGGGGTCAGCGTGAAAGAAGCCATGCTCTAGAAGCTGCCGCAGCGAACACTGCACGCCCACATCGATCAAGTGAGTTGCGTCGATGCCCTGTTCTCGAATCTTGTCGAGTTCGGTCAGCTTGGTGCCCGTAATCCACTCCATTGTCAAGACGCGCCGCCCCGTGTATCGCCAATAGATTTTAGGCACATAGATTTCGGGGAGATAGCTGTAGAGAGCGGCAAATCGCTCGGCGTTGCGTCCTTCCTGGTTATAGTCTGTCTCTTCAAAAATGCGGGTGGCGAGTTCGTCAGCGATCGCGACCAGATTGCTCCGCACTCGCTTGATGTTGTTCATCGTCCAAGCCGCAATCTTTCGCAGGATATACATATCGAGGGCGATACTTTCAGCCAAGCCGGGGCGCTGCACTTTCACCGCAACCTCTTCACCCGTCTTGAGTTTGCCTCTATAGACCTGACCGAGAGACGCGGCAGCGATCGGCATCGGACTCAGTTCTGCATACACTTCACTCGGTTCAGCACCCAATTCTTCGCGGATGAACTGGAACGCGATCTCGTTGGGAAAGGGAGGCAACTGATCCTGAAGTTTGGTCAATTCTTCTAGATAAGTCGGGGGCACTAAATCTGGACGGGTAGAGAGCGCTTGTCCAATTTTGATGAAGGCGGGTCCCAACGTGGTCAGCATCTTGCGAAGTTGGATCGCCTGCCCCTTTTGAGCGCGATCGCCCCCTCCAGTCACCCGATCCCACCACAGCCGAAACGCGAACCAGACAAACGGCAAGAAGATGCCCAAGGTTCTCGCAAACACCTTAAAGGGTTGTCTCTCATAGCGAGCCGCGATCTCATCGGGGTCGTAGTGAATGCTGGGAGCCGTTTGCTCAGAGGGTACGTCATCCATCAAGATTTCAGATTCATTCGCGATCGTGACGGTTGATAAGTCCGCCATTTCTCGATCGACATCCTCAGTCGTGTACCTTGAGTCAATTGTCGTAACAGAAGCAGACTTATCGTTCATGACGCTCATGCAGTGAAACCGGATTGAAACGGTATGTAAAGCATTGTAACAACAAGCTTACAGAGTTCTCCTCTTTTCAGTTAATTATTTCCTTAGAAGCCATAGATCATGGATTTAAAGAAGGATTCACGAACTATTTTGTAGGAAACTCCTCTGGAGCAATTAGCTACTTGATTCAAAGTAGTTCTATTCGGTCAGGGGTGTCGTCAACACAAAGCATGAAAAGTTTCGCTTTTGACCATTTGACAGCTAAAATAGGACAAATTTACTACCAGGAGCGCGAAAAAGAAACCCTTATCAGTTCCCTGACCGCTAACATTGAATTGGGAACCTTTACAGATGCTTTTTCTACTTTTCAAACCATTCAGCAGACCCAACCCTCTTGTCTGAATTGAACGATCGTCAGACGTTTATTTCAATCAGCCAGCGTCTCATTCCTCAGCTTGAAATTTGCCCATGTTGCTGTCTCTGCAAATCGAAAACTTTGCCTTAATTGATCGTCTAGAGTTAGATTTTGGCTCAGGCTTACACGTTTTGACGGGTGAAACAGGTGCAGGGAAATCGATTATTTTAGATGCGATCGATGCTGCGCTAGGGGGCAAAGTCACGAGTCGAGCCGTTCGCACAGGGGCAGAGCGCGCCTCGGTCGAGGCAACCTTTCGGATTGATCCCGCTATGAAAAACTGGCTAGACATCGAGCAAATCGATCCCCTAGACGGTTCTCTCTTGGTCTGCACTCGCGAAATTGTTGCCAGTGGCAGCGGACAGCGCAACCGATCGCGCGTCAACGGCGTGTTGGTCAACAAACAGCAAATGGAGTCGCTGCGCGATCGGCTTGTAGAAATCACCGCTCAGGGGCAGACCGTGCAATTAGGGCAGCCGAGCCTTCAGCGAGATTGGCTAGACAGCTATGGTGGGGCGACCCTGCTCAAACAACGAGAGCGCGTGAGTCAGGCGTTGTCTGTTTATCAGCAAGCGTCTCAGGCACTCGAAAAGCGTCGTCACTCTGAGCAACAGCGCCTTCAGCAGCTTGACCTGTTTGAATATCAACTTCGAGAACTCAATGTCGCCAATCTTAGCGATCCCGATGAGATTGAGCAGCTAGAACAGGAGCGAAAACGCCTCGGTCACAGCGTCGAATTGCAGCAGCAGAGCTACGAGGCATATCAGTCGCTCTATCAGAACGAAAATGGCGATGATGCGTGTTCTGACCTTTTGGGTAAAGCCCAATCGCTTTTGACGGATATGTTGCGCTATGACGAGCAGATTCAGCCGATTTTGGATCTCGTCACGTCAGCCCTCGCGCAGGTCGAAGAAGCGGGACAGGAAATCAATGCCTATGGAGACGGGCTAGAGACCGACCCTCAGCGATTGCAGGAAGTTGAAGAACGCATCATTGAACTCAAGCAGATTTGCCGCAAATATGGTCCGAGTTTGGCAGAGGCGATCGGGCTTCAACAATCGCTCCAAGCTGAACTTGAAGGACTCACTGGAGCCGGACAGTCTCTCGAAGAACTTGAACAGACCGCCCACGATCGCAAAACTGAATTGACAGACGTGTGTGCAAAATTAACTCACCTACGTCAAACTGCTGCCAAGGATTTAGAAAATCGGCTCGTGGCAGAGCTAAAACCCCTAGCGATGGAAAAAGTCCAATTTCAAGTGGGGATCACGCCCGTCTCACCGACCTCTGCGGGAGCCGATCGCATCACTTATTTGTTCAGCCCCAACCCTGGCGAACCGCTACAATCGCTGACTGAAACTGCCTCTGGTGGTGAGATGAGCCGTTTTCTACTGGCGTTACAGGCTTGCTTTTCGCAGGTCGATTCGGTCGGGACATTGGTTTTTGACGAAATTGATGTCGGGGTCTCAGGGCGGGTTGCTCAAGCGATCGCTGAAAAACTGCATCATCTCAGCCGTCAGCATCAAGTTCTCTGTGTGACTCACCAGCCGATCGTGGCGGCGATGGCAGATCATCATTTCCATGTCGATAAGCAGGTCATTGACTTTAACGGCAGCGGGCAGGCGACAAAGGGCAAGAAGCGCAAGGCAAAAGACGCATCGGTTGAAGAAAATGGGTCTGCGGTAGATACGCCTGAACTGCGGACGGTGGTGCGGGTGAGTGCGCTTGACCGTCAGCAGCGACGAGAAGAATTAGCCCAACTTGCGGGGGGGCACTCCAGCGACTCGACCAATGGCTCTAGCGAAGACGCAGCCTCTGCCTTTGCAGAATCTCTTCTCGCTCAGGCAGCAAGTCTTCGAGAAAATGGATCAGTTCAAGTCGATCACTCTGCTTCTGACACCGCTCGAAAACCTCGATCGACCCGGGTAAAAGCAGCGAAAAAGACCTAAGCCGCTTCAAGGCTGATAACTCACATCAGACGCTGCAATGGGTCGCCGAACGGTTGAGCAAAGCGCCTCACAAACCTGGGGGCAGTGAAGTCAACAGCAGCCATTTCAGGAGATATCGCTGAGTGACTCTATTAGAGAGAATGCGAGGATTTAGGCGAATCGCCGTCTATAGCTTTTGACCAACATTGACCTGCGCGTCACTTTTAACATCAGCTATGATTAGCCGGCTAAACTGATAAATGTTGGCTAGACTTTGGTTTTTCAGATGTTGTAGCGTTTGAGGAGCCGGTTTAAATCCTCGATCGATTACAATCACGTTATATTTCTCTGTCACGTCAACTTCGATAGAAAGAGATCTTAAAGAGTAACGGTAGAAAATCTGAGATTTTTGTTATGAGCAGGAATCCATACAGAAACTGTCTGCATGGTGAGTTATGAAATACCTACAAATCGTGAGTGTCAGCAAAACCTCTCTAAATTTGCGCGCCCATACACAAACTTTGTATGAATCTATCTTACTTTAGACCTATTCACGTTGACCGCGCATTCGTCAGCAATTTGCGTGAGGTTCACTGTATTTTTGTATATATCTAGAAAAAACTGTGGTTTCCCTTTATTGTCTAAGAAAGCACTCAGCAACTTTCTCACTGTCAAATGTCGATGCAATTAGCATAAAGACTCTCAGAAGGGGGAACCATGAGAGCAGCCGATCGGTGGTCGTAAGAGCAGTCAGACTATTCCATAAATAGAAATGGCAAAAATCCTCTGTTTAAAGCGATCGAGTGTGGTGAGCACCTACAAACCCTTGATGGCAGCAAATAATCAACCCCGAAGTGCTCAAGTGACGAGGCAAGGGATGTCAGTTAGTAGAAATTGGTACATCTAGTCTTTGGTCACCGTGTCAGAATCGTCTTAGATAGAACGTGTTTCATAAACCACGATCGTTCAGTCATGATTCACAGCTTACCATCGCTCCGTTGCTCGTTTAGACAGAACGGATTCCTTTAGTTTCTCACTGAAATCGTTATGACTCCTGCATCTCCCCATCTACCCAACCGAAATTCTAGTGATGTCGTTACAGACGCGGCTATTACAAATAGTCCTGTCTATCTGATTAGCGATCACAATTCTGACTCCTTAACGAGCGAAACCCACTATGGCGACGATGTGGCGACGTGGAGTAACGCGATCGTAGAACCCTCTTCGTTTGGTATTGCGACCCATGATTCGTCTGAATCAGGTCTGGCACCGAGTAAGAGTTCGCTGTCGGCACCGAAAGGTAAGTTTGCTTCCTTGCTCGCGCCTTTGACGCAAGACAAGTTTAAGGAAGTTGTTTATGAGGTTGAGCAAAAGCTAAGAATCGTCAACCAAACTCTTTCGATGCTTGATATGCAGGGGTTTGACACCATTTTAGAAGAGATGCTCACCTCGATCACAACTAAAACTGGAGAGTTGCTCAACGCCGATCGCACCACGATTTATTTGCTAGACGAAGAGAAAAACGAACTCCACACGACGGTCACCAACGATACTGATGGACGCAGCTTTGAAATTCGATTCCCTGCCGATCAGGGCATTGCCGGAGAAGCCGCCACTTTTAAACGGGGGGTCAACATCCAATATGACTTTTTTGATGACCCTCGATCGGGGCAAGCAAAAATTCAGTATCAGAAGCTAGGATATCGCGCTTACACAATGCTGACATTGCCCCTCCTCAACGATGATGGAAATCTGGTGGCAGTGATTCAACTGCTCAATAAGCTCAAGCCAGGGTGCGATCGCTCAACTCCTCTCAATGAGCGAATCGATCTGGGTGGCTTTACCCACTGCGACGAGCAGCTTTTTATCGAATTTGCTCCTTCGATTCAACTGATTCTAGAGTCGTCTCGATCGTTCTATATTGCAACACAACGACAGCGAGCAGCTAATGCGCTGATTAAGGCGACTCAATCGCTCAGTCAAAGCAGCTTGGATTTGGATGACACTCTGATGCGAGTCATGGATGAAGCCAAAAAGCTGATGAACGCCGATCGCAGCACTCTTTGGCTGATTGACCGAGAGCGAGACGAGATTTGGACTCGTGTGGTGATGGCAGACGGCAACCTAAAAGAGCTGCGGTTTCCGATCGGGGTTGGCTTCGCGGGTCAAGTCGCTGCCTCTGGCGAAGTCATCAATATCCCCTTCGATCTCTATGATCACGAGGGAGCCGAAACCGCCAAAAAAACCGACCAAGAAACAGGCTACCGAACCTGTAGCCTCTTGTGTATGCCGATTCGCAACGTCAATGGCGATCTGATTGGGGTGACTCAACTCGTCAACAAAAATAAACAGGGATACTTTTCCGATTACAATCCCAGCTATTGGCCCGCAGCGCCTGAATCTTGGAAAGCCAGCTTTAATCGCAGCGATCAGGAGTTTATGGCGACCTTCAACATTCAGGCGGGGGTCGCTCTGCAAAATGCCAAACTGTTTGAGACTATCAAACAGCAAGAGCAGATGCAGCGAGACATTTTGCGATCGCTCTCTAATGGCGTGATCTCCACCGATAAAGAAGGTTACATCATTGCTGCCAACGAAAGCGCCAAGAAGCTATTGGGTTTAGACAGCAATGAGTCGCTAGAAGGGCATTTAATCTCAAAGCTGGTGCAGATTGAGAAGGGAGATTTCCCGAAGTGGTTTGACATGGCGATCGGCGATAAAAACCGCCAGCAAGATTATCCTGACCAAACCCTACAGCCCGCAAAAGGAGAAGAACAGCACAGTATTAATTTATCGATCAATACGATCGCCGATGCCAACGACAGCAAAAAAATCTCTGGGGCGCTGGTCGTTATGGATGACATCAGCGATGAAAAGAGACTCAAAAGCACGATGTATCGCTACATGACTCAAGAACTGGCAGAACAGTTGTTAGAAAATCCCGACGCTGCCAAGATGGGAGGCGATCGTAAAGAAGTCTCGGTGTTGTTCTCCGACATTCGCAGCTACACGACGCTCACCGAAACCTTGGCGGCTGAAGAAGTTGTCGAACTGCTCAACCAATATTTTGAATCGATGGTGGATGCCGTGTTCGCCCACAAAGGCATTCTCGACAAATACATCGGCGACGCGATTATGGCGGTTTTCGGCTCGCCATTACCCCTCGATGATCACGAGTGGATGTCGGTGCAAACGGCGGTTGATATGCGTCACCGCCTCACTGACTTCAACGCAAAACGTCGAGCAGACCATAAGAAAACCATCAAAATCGGCATTGGCATCAACTCCGATACGGTGATCAGTGGCAACATCGGCTGTAGCAAACGCATGGAGTTTACAGCGATCGGAGATGGGGTTAATCTCGGCGCTCGGCTAGAAGGAGCCACCAAGATCTATGGCACCGATATTGTGATTAGTGAGAGCACCTATCGCCCTGTGAGCGATCGCATTTGGACTCGTGAACTTGACTTTATTAAAGTCAAAGGCAAAAACAACCCGGTTGCTGTCTACGAATTGGTGGGGCTACGATCGGAAACCGTTTCTGACCAAAAACAGCAGGTGATCGAGCACTATGAGAAAGCCCGACGGCACTATTTAAACCGCAAGTTTGCTCTCGCGATTGCTGGATTTGCAACCGTTTTAGAAATTGACAGTCATGACAAAGCGGCGGCGCTGTACATGGAGCGCTGTCAACATTGGCTCACAAATCCTCCGATTGGCGAGTGGGATGGGGCATGGGCGCTAACCGAAAAATAGAAGTCAGGGGAATGATGAAAGTTCGATGTCCTGAATTGAATCCTTGAGCAGCAGTGTTATCGTTGGTTCAAAGCAGTCGCTCGATCGGGGAATGTCTCGATTCTTGGCGATCGATTAAACTATTTAAGTACAACTTCCTCAGCCATCTTTAGAACTCACGCCCAGCTAGATCAAAACGATTCACCACTCGTTATATTTTATGTCTGACTCAAATCACCTCACGGATAACATCACCTCAGCAGAACGCGCTGTTCCTGAACAGTCTGAGGGCACTTTGAATGACGCTCCTACTCTAAGTAGCCTCATTCCCAAAAATCTTAGCCCTAACAAAAAAGCAGTCATTGAACGGCTTATTGCGCTTCATCTCTCACAGGCGACCTGAAATTCTTCCAGCATCTTCCGAGGTCTAACTCTGGGTCTATCAATCTTTGAGCGCATTGCGAAATCCAGTCGCAGTGCTCTGTAGTCCTACCTAATTGCAGTACCTCGTCTCCCCATGGTCTCAGTTAGGTAAAAAGATGATGACCAAAGACAAATCCCTTCAATTTCTTCGAGAATTGATCGAGCGCGTCGAGACAGCCGATACAGACGATTTCTTTGACTTGGCGCAGATTGCAGGGCTAGATCCGCTTCAAGATTTTTCTGAAGCGAATTTAGGCGCGATCGATCTGCGGTCTAAAAATATGTCGGGTGCTGATTTAGTGAGCGCTGATTTGGCGGGTGCTCACCTGATTAACACCAATTTCACCAGCGCTAACCTAATTAACGCCAACCTCGCCCACTCAATTTTGATCAATGCCACCTTGACCGAGGCGTCGCTAATTAGCGTAGACTTAACCTCTGCAAACCTGATGAAAGCAACGCTAGTTAGCGCCAATCTCACAGGTGCAAATTTGGTCAATGCAAATCTCAGCTATGCCGATGTCCGTCGCAGCACTTTAACCGGAGCTAGACTGACTGGCGCAAATCTGATCGAGGCAAACTTTAGTCATGCCGATCTGCGTCGTGTCAATCTAGTTAATAGTGATCTGAGCGGTGCCAGTCTCTATGGTGTAGACCTGAGCAGCGCTGATTTGCGGGGAGCGATTCTCATCGACACCGACTTGATTGGGGCAAGAGTCGAGAGAACTCGATTTGGGCAAACCGCAGACTTCTCTAGAGATCTGCGGCGTGATTTGAGACAGCGAGGGGCAATTTTGGAAGAGTGAGCGTCAGTCAGTTAGATAAAAGCCCAACAGAGAAAAGATTTCTTCGTTGGGCTTAACAGCACAAAATAGAAGTTAGTGTGAGTGACGTTAAAGAGCGATCGTTACCAATCTGAAAACCGTTTTTTACGAGACGGCTCACCCTCGTAAGGCTGAGTTCCTGTTGGTGGATAGGCATCGTCGTTAAGCCCAAAGACGCGGGTCAGGGCACCCGAAACGTAGGTAATCACGTTATCAATTAGTTTGGGAAGGCGCATAAAATTCACCTCTAAAATAGGTGGGTTTTGTGGAGAGCAAATGATTTACGTAGCGTGCTTGTAGCGATTTTGCCTCTAGAAAAATTATGCTGGATCTCAGTTGGTTTTGCGATCGAAAGACTTAATTGTTTAGACTTTCTCTTAACCTATTTTTAATAGTTATCAGAGCTTTCTGAGCCGATCGTTAAAAGCACCGATCGCCCTCTCACTCAAGATAGACATTTTTGATAAAAAATACTAAAAATATAACTTCATCAAACTCTAAACGTCAGTAAATTTATGATTTTTTAGAAGATTTGCGTCTGACAGACAAAAAAACTGATTTCTTGCTTGCCTATTTTTGGTTCTTTTGACTATAATTCAGAAAGTCGTCAATACAAAGGTGACGCTCAACTAATTTAAGGAGAATCGGGTGGAAGACGTAGAACTGACTCTAACACCAGACGATTACAGTCTTCTTACTGACCTCTATCAACTGACGATGGCAGCCTGCTATGTCGGCGAAAACATCGACCAGCGCCGTGCCAGCTTTGAGATTACCGTCCGTCGATTGCCGCCTCAGTGCGGATACTTGATTGCGATGGGGCTTGCTCAAGCGCTGGACTACTTAGAGAAATTTCGATTCAGTGCTGCTCAGGTTGAAGCGCTTCAGTCGATCGGCATTTTTGACCACGCCCCCGCTCGGTTTTGGACTCTGCTGCGAGAAGCTCAGTTTAGTGGCGATGTTTGGGCAGTGCCAGAAGGAACCGCCATCTTCGCTAACGAACCCTTGCTGCGGATAGAAGCCCCGCTCTGGCAAGCGCAACTCGTCGAAACTTATCTATTAAACACGCTGAACTATCAAACACTGGTGGCGACTCGATCGGCGCGAATGCGTGACGTAGCGGGAGCAGACGCAACTCTATTAGAGTTTGGCACTCGCAGAGCCTTTAGTCCCCAGGGTGCTTTGTGGGCGGCTCGTGCAGCCCTCGCAGCAGGATTAGATGCCACGTCTAACGTGTTAGCTGCTGTCAAACTAGGACGCGTCCCGTCTGGCACGATAGCACACGCGCTCGTGATGGCATTGAGCGCAACAGAAGGCACTGAGGCAGAGGCATTTACGGCATTTCATCGCTACTTTCCCGGCGCGCCGCTGTTGATTGATACCTATGACACGATCGCGGCGGCTCATGCCTTATCCGACCAAATCAAAGCGGGGAATCTTCAGCTATCGGCGGTGCGAATCGATTCAGGTGATTTGGGGTCGCTATCTCAGCAGGTGCGGGCAATATTGCCAGGAGTCGCCATCATTGCAAGCGGTGACTTGGATGAATGGAGGATTGCTGAACTTAAGGCGGCAGGAGCCTGTATCGATGGGTATGGAATTGGAACGCAGCTTGTGACAGGTTCTCCGGTAAATGGAGTCTATAAACTGGTGGAAATTGGCGACATTCCGGTGATGAAAGAGTCTCCTGGCAAGATTACCTATCCAGGGCGGAAGCAGATTTTTCGTCGTGTTGAGAACGGAATCGTGCAGCGCGATCGTTTAGGTTTAATCCACGAAACTCCTGATCACGAACAGCCTTTAATGCAGCTTGTTTTCAAGCAGGGGCAGCGAATGCAAGAATCAGACAGTTTGAGTACGATCGCTGAACGAACCCGCGACTCTGTTGCCAGTTTGCCTCCCTCCGTTCGAGATATCGATCAGCCCAAATCCATTCCGTTAGATCTATCTGATCATCTGTCTGCTCTAATCGAAAAAACTCGACGAAAAACAGTCGAGTCGTGAACGTTTTGGGATCAAAGATTCTCCTTCACCCGTCTAACTTATGTTAAGAGTTGCTTTGTTTGGCACTAGCGCTGACCCACCTACAAGAGGACATCTTGCCATCTTGTGCTGGCTCTCTCAGCACTTTGATCAGGTCGCGGTGTGGGCATCTGATAACCCATTTAAGTCTCACCAAACAGCGTTAGATCATCGGACTGAGATGTTGCGACTGCTGATCAGCGACTTGAATTTTCCCCGACAGAATATTCAGGTGTATCCAGAGTTGAGCAATTCTCGCACGGTGGTCACGGTTGAACGGGCGCAGGAACTCTGGCAGAGTGCAGAATTTACGCTGGTGGTCGGGTCTGATTTGGTGCGTCAACTGCCAAAATGGTTTCGGGCGAGAGACTTGCTCGATCGAGTCAAACTCTTAGTGGTGCCCCGACCTGGATACTCAATTTCAGACAGCGAGTTAGACCCGTTGAGGCAGATCGGAGCCGATGTAACGATCGCCGATCTCAATGCCCCAAACGTCTCATCTACCGCCTATCGTGAGCAGGGAGAAACCGAAGGAGTGACTTCTCTGATTCAGGCTTATATCGATCGGGAGCAATTGTACAGATGTCACGCACGCAGAGAAAAATTGCCCACTTATTGAAGGGAGAGGCGTTAGCAGATTTTAGAGTGGGCGTTGATAACGCAATCTTCTCAGTCGATACCGCGCTGAATCGGCTGCTGGTGCTGCTGGTGATGCGCCAAGAAGAACCCTTTTTGGGACAGTGGAGTCTGCCCGGAACGCTGGTCAGACAGGGCGAATCGCTAGAGAATGCCGCCTATCGAATCTTGGCTGAAAAGATTCGGGTGCGAAATCTCTATCTAGAGCAACTCTACACGTTTGGCGGTCCAAATCGTGATCCGCGTGAGGCAGATGATAGCTATGGTGTTCGCTACTTGTCGGTTAGCTATTTTGCGCTGGTGCGCTATGCCGAAGCTGAACTGATTGCCGATGGTGTGAGCGGCATTGCCTGGTATCCGTTAGATCAGTTGCCGCAGTTGGCATTTGACCACAACACGATTTTGGAATATGGACATTGCCGACTCAAAAATAAGCTGGAATACAGTCCCGTCGCGTTTGATGTGTTGCCCGAAGTTTTTACGCTGAGTGATTTGTTCCAGCTTTATACAACGGTGCTGGGAGAAAACTTCTCAGATTATTCAAACTTCCGATCGCGCTTGCTCAAACTCGGCTTTCTCAGAGACACGGGGATCAAAGCCTCACGGGGGGCGGGTCGTCCAGCGAGTCTCTATCGATTTGATGCAGAAGCCTTTGCTCCTCTAAAAGACAAACCCTTGGTATTTATTTGACGGTTAGAAAAGGAGGCTGACGGTGAAGATTGCGATCGCTCAACTCAACCCGACGATCGGGGATTTAGACGGAAATGCTCAACGAATCTTAAACGCCGCGCAACGAGCCGCGAGTGAGGGAGTGCGATTGCTGCTTACGCCAGAGTTGTCGTTGTGCGGATATCCGCCGCGCGATTTGTTGCTCGATCCCAGTTTTGTCGAGATGATGACTCGAACGCTGTTAACGCTGGCTGAAACGTTGCCGACGGGCGTTGCGGTTTTAGTCGGAACCGTGGAACCGAATCCTCGATCGCACCAAAATGGTGGCAAACCTCTGTTCAATAGCGTTGCTCTCTTAGAACAGGGAACCATTCAACAAATCTTTCACAAACGGCTGTTGCCAACCTATGACGTGTTTGATGAAGACCGCTATTTTGAACCTGGAAACGAGTCAAACCAGTTCACCTTAGAGCATTTGGGGCAGTCGGTTCGGATGGGTGTCACCATTTGCGAAGACCTTTGGAATGATGAAGAGTTTTGGGGTAAACGGACGTATACGCTGAACCCGATCGCCGATCTTGCTCAACAAGGTGTTGATTTCACGATTAATCTGTCGGCATCTCCTTATACGGTCGGTAAACAACGGCTGCGAGAAGCGATGCTGCAACATGGAGCCGTCAGATTCGATCAGCCGATCGTTTATGCCAATCAAGTGGGCGGCAATGACGATCTAATTTTTGATGGTAGTAGTGTCGCCGTCGATCGTCACGGAAATCTAGTGTGTCGTGCCCGTGCTTTTGATGAAGATTGGGTCGAGATCGACTACAATCCCGACACTCAGGATTTTCTGCCTAGCTCGATCGCGCCTGCTCCCGACTGTGACGAAGCCGAAATTTGGGCAGCGCTGGTAATGGGCGTGCGGGATTATGCTCGCAAGTGTGGCTTTTCAAAAGTTGTGTTGGGGTTAAGTGGCGGCATTGATTCGGCTCTAGTTGCTGCGATCGCTGCCTCTGCTCTCGGTGCTGAGAATGTGCTGGGTGTCTTGATGCCTTCGCCCTACAGTTCTGATCACTCCGTTGACGATGCGTTAGAACTTGCTAGAAATATTGGGATTAAGACTCAGACATTGGCGATCGCGAATCTCATGCAAAGTTACGACCAAACCCTAGAAGACTTATTTGCCGGGACAGAGTTTGGCATCGCAGAAGAGAATCTTCAGTCTCGAATTCGGGGCACGTTGTTGATGGCAATCTCCAACAAATTTGGCTATTTGCTCGTCTCTACGGGCAACAAATCTGAGATGGCGGTCGGCTACTGCACGCTATACGGCGACATGAACGGAGGACTGGCAGCGATCGCAGATGTCCCTAAAACCCGCGTCTACTCCATCTGCAAATGGTTGGGTTCTGACATCATTCCTGCCCACATCGTCACCAAAGCACCCAGCGCTGAGTTAAAGCCAGGGCAGGTGGATCAAGACTCGCTGCCAGCCTACGAGATTTTGGACGACATTCTCGATCGCTTGATTCATCAACACCAGTCCGCTACCGAAATCGTTGCTGCTGGACATGAGCAAGTTATTGTCGATCGCATCATCAAACTCGTAACCATTGCAGAATTCAAGCGTCGCCAAGCGCCACCGGGACTGAAAATCACCGATCGCGCGTTTGGTACGGGCTGGAGAATGCCGATCGCCACTAAATGGATTTCTCGAACTGCGAGAGCGATCGATCCTGTGAAACAACCCTCTCAGCCTGTTTGACTTGGAGACTATTCAAGGATTGCTTCACATCCCAAGCGGTAATCGGCGGCTCCCTAAAGCCCGACTTCCTAGAGTTGAATGGTGATTTTGTTGTGCAATTCCTCCACTCGAATCAGTGAACCGTTACCCAGGACAATGTTGAACTTCACTAGCGATCGTTCAACTTGATATCCCGGCAACACTCGAACAATCTGATACTCCGTCGTCAAATCACTCGTGCCGTCCCATTTAAGGAATGCCAGTTGATTGGACGCAACCTCACTCAGTTGCGAAACAAAGTCTTCAATCACATCGCTAACATTCGGAATAATGCCAGACGATAGGAAGATATAACGCTCTTGCAAATCTAACGTAATGCTAACTCGATAACGTTTTTCGGTTGAGCATCGCAACTCAACCGTGAACGAAATCGAGCTAGGAATCACAGTCCTAACTCCCATAGTTTTTGTCCTCTCGGTTAATTCAAAGAGGACAAAAACACTGATTTCTCAGACGGTCTGTAGGGGAGAAAAATGGTTGCAGGATCTTGATTCCAGCCTTTCAAGATCCCATAGCAAAGCTGACGGTGTACAATCATGAACGCCTCCTGAGTTAATGCTAGTAACTAGGGATGGAAGTCCTCGGAGTCTGATCGGCAAATCAGATTTCGGGGCATAACTTCATCACTGCGATGTATTCTACAAGAGTTTTTGGTTTTTTGGAATGCTGAATTTTTGAGGCGCGTTGCCTTCGGCTCTTGCAAAGCCGATCGTTGTTTTGGGAAAGTGCGAGGCGATTAGCCGATCGGGGAACTGCGAAGCGATCGTTTCTCTAGGATCTCTGATGAAAAGTGAAGGCAGATATAAAGTTTCGGGGTATCTGCCCAAATCAGGGCGATATACGGAAACTTTTCGTATAATCAATAGTTAGCCATCTTCTTCCTCCGGTTAAGGCAGTAGCTTGAAGGTTAACTGTGGGGCATTATCTTCTGTAATGTGTTCAGGATATTCCTGAAATGGGCACTCTAGTACTGATAGGTATAAGAAGCATTCGGAACCATTATCTAAAAGTTCAATTAAACCGCATAGGAAGAAGTGAAATGGACATCGCTCGACAGCTAGCTGAGAAATACCCTAATCTTTTTGATCCATTGGTTAATTCATACTGGGAAGCTGAACCAGCTAGTAAAGAGTATCGAAAGCTAAGTAAAGTAATCAAGCAATTACTCGGTCAAGACGATCATCACGCAGAAATGATACAAATGCGTCTTGGCAACCAAACTTTACAAGCTATTGGTGATCAGTTCAACTTAACCCGTGAACGTGTCCGTCAAATAATCATTAAGTATGACAGTTATATAACCAATATTGATGTTGGTTCAAAAGAATGGTGTATTAGATTAGTCAACCAGCTACTTAGATCCCAAGCTGATCCCAAAAAACTTCCCTCAAATGAAGAGTTAGAAAATCTTCATTTGAAGCTCACAGGTGCTCTTAGAGAGCATTTCACATCAGCAAAGAAGTATGGCAAGCTAAATGAAAAAAATCGGTTAGAGCTTGTCAAATTATTTGAACTTGATGTTGATTCTGAAGTTAAAAATCACCGATCTTGGTCTCTAGAACGATTGATTTACGACGTTCGAGAGTTTGCAAAGCAAATTGGTAAGCCTGATTTTATGCCCATGCAGCTAGAAATGGCTGAGTATGGACGAAGTGATTTAAGGGGTGTGATTCAGCGATTTGGTGGTCAATCCAAAGTTGCAGAACTTTCTGGACTCAGGTATCAAGGGCAAACCGTTGCACCTGACGGTTCACGTACTTATTGGACTGAAGAGCGCATTCGGGCTTTTCTTTATGAAGTTGCTGAAAAAGAAGGGCATCCCGGTTATATGCCTACTCAAGCAGACTGCGTCAAATATTCACAGAAGCAGAACGCAAGCATACTTTCTATTTTTACTCGTGCGTTCACACCAAAAGAACCTACTCTGAGTTGGCTTGATGTCGCTCAAAAATATGGACTTAAATATGACTCTGAATACCATAGAGTTACTATTGCCTACATTCGTTCATTTGTTAAGTCATTAGGTGATGCTCTCTATAACCTTACACCTGCTGAAATTTATGTCTTATTTGAGCAGCAAGGAATAAACAAAGCTGGTGGAAATACGAATATAAGAACGTTTGATAATCTTGTCCACGCAATTCAAACCGGAAATTTGCCTAGAGAGGAGATAGAAAAGTGGGCAAACGGCGGCAGCAGTCATATTACACAAGCGCTTCTTGATCCTGAGAACAAAACGGTTGAAGAAGCATTTTCAAAAGCTGATAATTTCTTAAATAAGGTTAGCCATAAAAACAAGAAAGACAACCTTAATGATGAGTCTTATAAAGAAGATCTAACTCAAGATTTACCTATAACAAGAGTTTCAGACACTTTAAGTTCTCTTGCTAAAATTACAGATATCCTAATTGACGGATCTAGCGATGAAGAGGCTATTAAATTCCTGATTTCTAAGGCAATAGCAAAACTTTGGAAGCGTTGCTTCTATGAGGAAGAAAAGGCTTTAATAGAAGCGAAGCAGCATAAAGGAAATATTTATAGCGAGGCAGTGCGAGATACTTTCATTGATGAATACACACGTTGCAAGCAGTTACCTCTGCCTGAAGGTTACTCGTTTATAGATTTGAGTGGAATCAGGCGTGAGCCTAAACTCATGCAAAGACTAATTTCTTACCGTGTCTTGAAAGATGGTCGTGTTCTTAACCTCAGCGGTACTGGTACGGGTAAGACTTTATCAGCAGTTCTTGCGAGTCGTGTGATTGGTTCTCAACTAACAGTCATCGCTTGTCCTAACGCTACAATTGATGGCTGGGCTACAACGATTAGAAGTGCTTTCGCAAAGTCCGAAATTGCTTCAAAAAGTTGGACTCCTATTTGGTCAACTGAAGGATTACCGCGTTATTTACTGATAAATCATGAGATGTTTCAGAATCGCTTTGAAGGTTTAATTAAGCGATTTATTAACAACAATGCTATAGATTTTGTTGTTATAGATGAATTACATCAGGTAAAACAAAGGGATGAAGATCTTGAAACTCAGCGTCGTAGATTGATAAATGGTTTAATTACCGATGTTCCAGAGGATAGACCAAAACCTCGTGTACTAGGAATGTCTGCGACACCAGTTGTTAACAATCTGTATGAAGGTAAATCTTTAGTTGAGTTGGTAAGTAGTCTGCGTCATGATGATATTGGTACGGCAACAAATATTCATAATTGCATGAAGCTCTATCAGAAGTTCACTACAATGGGCTTCCGAATGGTGCCTCAAAATCAAATTTCTCGCACCCCACAAATTCATCCGGTTGACTGTACTCCCTATCTCGAAGATTTATTTGCGCTAGGACACCATCCCCATCCTCAGCAAGTAGAAGCAATCCTAGTTCGCGCTCGTTGGTCTATCATTCGACAGCATCTTCGGACAAAAACAGTCATTTTTACTGAGTATGTAAAAGATATTGTCCCGTACCTGGTTCAGCAGATCAAGCAAGCAGGAATGTCTGTTGGTGTCTATACAGGTAACGACAAATATGCCACGGAAGCAGGCTATAAGGATATGCTGGAGCAGTTTCTGAAAGGCGATGTTGAGATTTTAGTGGCATCAATTAAGTGTCTTGGTACTGGTGTCGATGGGCTTCAGCTTGTTTCTAATAATATAATTTTTGCTACTTTGCCCTGGACTAGCACTGACTATGAGCAGGCAATCGGTCGTTTTGATCGCGAAGGGTTTGTGTTCGATAAGCTTGATATCCATATTCCTAAAACTTATGCGATTCTAAGTGATGGTAAGGAATGGAGTTGGTGCGAGTCTAAACTACTCCGGCTTGAAAATAAGCGAGATATTGCAAAAGCGGCCGTCGATGGAGAAATACCCGATAGTAATAGCCAGTTGACCCCAGCAAAAGCTACTCAATATTTGTTGGGATGGCTGAGAAGGTTAAGTGAAGAAGGGCTGAATGAAATTGAACGCAAACAAATTCGAGTTCCTCTAGATGAAGCAAGCGATGCTGAAGTTTCTCACCGCTATGCATCTTACGGTGATTTTGCAACACTGAATGCTCGTTGGAATAACTCTCATTCTAGTGTTACTTATGAACGGCTTAGTAAAAACTCAGAAGAATGGTGTTATTACCACACTCGAATGGATGAACTTGAGGCTTCTTGGCAAGTAGTTCCGCGTGAACAGTGTGTTCAACATCTCACGGAAAATTTACCTTCAGGTTCCGTTATTGGAGACTTTGGCTGTGGTCAAGCAAAATTAGCTGAAGCCTTGAGGGAGGTTCACACTGTTCACTCCTTTGATCATGTTGCAATAACTCGAAGCGTAGTTGCCAGTGATATGGCTAATACGCCCCTAGATGATGCAACACTAGATGCTGCTGTCTTCAGCCTCTCTTTAATGGGAGCCAACATCAAAGACTATATTGCAGAAGCATACCGTACCCTAAAGCCTGGTGGTCAATTGCTCATCTATCATCCCGCTAAACATCATGACAGGCTTAAATTTGTCGAAGGATTAAACCATTTAGGTTTGGCTATAGTTCAGCATGACGAAATCTACAAGTGGCATTATATTTGGGCAATTAAACAAGGTCGTCAAGAGAATCCATCTGCTGATGTGAGTTTTTAACCATAAGCGAGTAGTTTGCGCTAGAGTACGCCAGATGGCTAACACTGCGTTGGTGCGGACGGAACGAAGGCTATCTGTGGGAGTTCAAGGTTGTCTGCCGCCGCACAACTTCACCGTTGGGTTGCCTCTATCAAAGGGCGCAAAGTGTTGGTGTTTCCTAGCTGTTTGCGTTTTTTCGATCGCGACCTCCCGATCGTTCATCAAACTTTGGATTTGATCAAAATCAGGTGAGTGCGATCGCCGATCTTGTAGGTTGGATTGACCCAGAAAACCAAACCACTTCTCGTTTGCTCCCCATCATTGCTTCGATAACTGCCCACTACATTGCTCAGGTTAAAATGTAGGGGCTAAAGTTGAAACGAGGTCAAACTCATGACAGTTCGACAGCCCCGCTACAGCAAAGAAGAATTCGCTCGACGGGGTGATGAGATTTATGAATCTCAGGTGCGTTCCCAAGTCGAAGAAAGCAATTATGGCAAGATTGTGGAGATCGACATTGAGACAGGCGCTTTTGAGGTAGCTGATACGCCTATGGTCGCAGTCGATCGACTTTATGAACGTGAACCCGATGCTCAACCCTGGGTGATTCGGATTGGACATCGCGCCTTTTACCACTTCGGTTCGTGGAGTCTGAAGCAGAATTAAGGAATCGGTGGGGCATGGTCTAATCAATGGTTAGAACCGCGATGAGAGTCCTAGCACTTCGATCTCTTAGAGTAAAATCGCTGCTACAGGGATTAGAAGTTCCTGAACTAACCCATTAGGCTAATTGGTAGAATAAGTGGACGCTAGCGGTCGCCCCCATGCGACAAGCCAGCATCCGCAGCCTTTTCACCTAATCTCGGAAAAGGAGATTCTCAGATGCCATTAGCTGAACTCATGTCACAAATCCAGAATCTTCCAAAAATTGACAAGCTTCGGCTGATGCAGTTCCTTGCAACAGAACTGGTCAAAGAAGAAGATGCAAACTTCTTTGTTGCCAACCAAGAATATCCTGTCTGGTCGCCCTACAATTGCTCTGAGGCTGCCAATGTTCTAATGAATCTTCTGGATACAAAGCGACAAGAGCAGAATGGTTGACACTCGAATATTTCCCTACAAAATCATTGACAGAAGTCTTGGCATGGTCGATCGAATGCCTTATCTGCCTTTGACACTCAGTCTTAATGGTCAATTCCTGAACGCTGAAGGCTTATTAGATACAGGCGCAAGCGTCAACGTTTTGCCCTATGAGTTGGGGCTACAACTGGGTTTAATCTGGGAGGATGAGACGCTTTCGGTTCTATTGGCAGGAAACTTGGCTCGATTTGAAGCTCGCGCAGTCATTGTTGATGCTCAAATTAGTTCATTCCCAACGGTTAACCTAGCATTTGCCTGGACACAAGCGGTCGATGTGCCGATGATCTTGGGGCAAGCCAATTTCTTCTTTGAGTTTGATGTCTGTTTCTTTCGTGCGCGTTCTGAATTTGAAGTCTGCCCTAAAGCAGGTTGAATAGAAATAAAGGCAAGAAGGTCAGTTGGACGCGCTCGGTGAGGCACGGTCTAATAATTCAAATGCAGCGGACGCATGAGAGCCGCTAGTGCTGAGTCTGAGTTTGTCTGCTGCCGCTGATTTGAGCCGTTGGGCTGCATCTCGCAAGGGGCGCACAGTGTTGGTGTTTCCTAGCTGTTTGCGTTTTTTCGATCGCAGCCTCCCGATCGTTCATCAAACTTTGAATCTGATCAAAATCAGGTGAGCATCACAAGTCGTACAATCCCTTCATGTACGATGACACTTGCCGATTCCTTGCCGAACACTTCTCCGCCGACTTTGCCAGTTGGCTGTTGGGATCGATCGCCCTGACCAAAATCAAACCGTCTGAGCTTTCCCTCGAACCAATTCGCGCCGATGCCCTAATTCTGCTTCAGTGCGATGAGTCTGTTTTGCACCTGGAATTTCAAACTCGTCCTGACCCAGAGATTCCCTTCCGCATGGTAGATTACCGCACACGAGTGTACAGACACGATCGCTTTAACACAACCCCTCAGCCACTCCACACGAAGGCTAAGACAGATGCTGAAGAAGCCACTAGAGCTGTTCGTCGAGAGATTTAGACCGATCGTCACATTAAAACATTTCAGAGTCACCAAGATTTCCGACTGATTGGCTCCTAGAATGAAGATAATACGATGGGACTATCATCGTAATTCCGACCGACTTACTAGGAATAAAAAGTTCTCCCGGTTTTTGTCATCTGTTATTTGCACTGCAAACAAGATGACTGACGGCTTATACCTCTTTACCGATCGCAGCAGCAGTCTAATGGTTATATCTTCGACACCCGACTCCACCACCCGCAAGCTTTCTAAAGTCGAAGGACTCAAAGATCGCAGTGACTTTTTACGAGAACCCGTCGCGTCAGAGCTTTTAGAAGACACGACGCACTTTACTGAAGATGCGATTCAAATTCTCAAGTTTCACGGGTCTTATCAGCAAGACAACCGAGACAACCGCGCCAAAGGTCAAGAAAAAGACTATCAGATGATGCTGCGAACGCGCAGTCCGGGTGGGTTTATTCCACCTGAGCTTTATTTGGCGCTCGATCGCATTTCTGATGACTATGGCAATCACACGATTCGAGCCACAACGCGACAAGGCTTTCAGCTACACGGCATTCTCAAGAAGAATCTGAAAGCATCACTGGCAGCGATCGTTCGCAATATGGGCAACACGCTGGGCGCTTGCGGCGATGTCAACCGAAATGTGATGGCTCCTCCGGCTCCCTTTCGCAACCGCACCGATTATCAATACGCCTACGAATATTCGCACACGATTGCCGATCTGCTGACTCCTCAAACGGGTGCTTACTACGAGATTTGGCTGGATGGCGAGAAATTCATTTCGGCGGAAGAGAATCCCGAAGTGGTTGCGGCTCGTCAGAAAAATGGCACGGGCACGATCGTCCATGACAACCCAGAACCGATTTACGGCACGCACTATATGCCCCGTAAGTTCAAAATCAGCGTCACGGTTCCGGGCGACAACTCCGTCGATCTTTATTCGCAGGATGTCAGCTTAGTCGTTTTGACTAATGAGCAAGGTGAGTTAGAAGGCTTCAACGTGTTTGCGGGCGGCGGTTTGGGACGCACTCACAACAAAGAAGAAACCTTTCCTCGATTGGCAGATGAGATCGGCTACGTCGCTAAAGATGATGTCTATAGTTTGGTGAAAGCGATCGTGGCAACTCAGCGCGATTATGGCGATCGCACCGATCGTCGTCATGCCCGAATGAAATATCTGATCGAAGACTGGGGTGTTGACAGATTCCGCGCCAAGGTCGAAGAGTATTTTGGTCAGTCGATTGAACCCTTCAAGCCGTTACCTGAATTCAAATATTTAGATTTTTTGGGGTGGCATGAGCAAGGAGACGGCAAACTGTTTGTCGGGATTTCGGTCGAAAACGGTCGCGTCAAAAACGAAGGTGCTTTTCAACTTAAAACTGCCCTGCGTGAAATCGTCGAGACCTACCGCTTGCCGATGTTGGTTACACCTAGCCAAAATTTGATTCTCTACGAAATTGAACCCGCTCAAAAGTCCGAGATTCAGCAAATTCTGACTCGCTGCGGCATCAAGCGCGAAGACGAAATCGATACGCTGTTGCGCTACTCGATGGCATGTCCAGCTTTGCCCACTTGCGGGTTAGCCACTGCCGAATCTGAGCGAGTCATTCCGTCCATTCTGGAGAGAATTCGAGCGCTGTTGATCAAAGCCGGGCTACCCGATGAATCGTTCATCATCCGCATGACAGGATGCCCGAACGGATGCGCCCGTCCTTATTTGGCGGAACTCGGCTTTGTCGGCAACGGACCGGACACCTATCAAATGTGGCTGGGCGCTTGCCCCAATCAAACCCGACTGTCTCGCGCCTACGTTGAGAAGCTGCACATTGATGATTTAGAGATTTTTCTAGAGCCGCTCTTTGTTTACTTCAAACAGTCGCGCACCGATGGCGAAAGCTTTGGCGATTTCTGCGATCGGGTCGGTTTTGATGCGCTGCGGCAATTTGTCAGCGACTATCAACCTGATGGTTTCGATGAGGTCGTGACGGTCTCGACCAATGACTTTGAAGAGGTCGAATCGGCTGAATCGGACACAGTGACGCTCCGATCTCGGCATCGAGTGGGCGTTCGTCGTGAGATTTACACGCGTCTTCAGCAAGCGTCAAAAACTCAAGGCAAACCGATTACCGAACTCGTGGCAGACGCGCTAGAAACCTATCTCACCAACACAGATCCTTAGAGCTGCGATCGGACTGTCTGCTGTTTGGGTAGGAGGGAGTTAAACGCTCCTACTTTTTTATTGAAATTCTGAGAGACTTCCAATGACTCAGCTACAAAGGCTTGTGATCACGGATGCTCAAATTGATCAGCAGCAGATTTTGTTGACGATCGAGCAACAGCATTATTTGAGTCGAGTGCTGAGACTGCGATCGGGCGATCAGTTCATCGCGATGAATGGACACGGACAAGGCTGGATAGCGTCTTTAACCTCCGATCGGGCACATATTCTAGAATCTATTCACGCTCAGTCTGAGCTGCCGATTTCCGTCACATTAGTTTTGGCACTCCCGAAAGGAAACGGGTTGGATGAGGTGGTGCGACAGACTACAGAATTGGGCGTGACTTGCATTGCGCCTATGATCAGTAAGAGAACCCTTCTCAATCCGAGTGCCAACAAGTTAGAACGCTGGCGACGCATTGCCCAAGAAGCCGCAGAGCAGTGCGAACGTCAAATCGTTCCTGAGATTTTAGATCCCGTTTCCTGGAGCGATCGACTAAAAATAGAATCATCTAACTCCGATAGCTGCCGCCTAATCTGCCTCGCACGGGGCAACTCGCCGCACTTATTGGACTACTTAGATCCATTGGCTTGTCCTTCAATCACACTGGCGATCGGACCGGAAGGCGGCTGGACAAATGGTGAAATTGAAGGCGCGATCTCAGCCCGTTATCAGCCGATTTCTCTCGGTCGTCGGGTGCTTCGAGCCGTCACTGCTCCGATCGTGGCGCTCTCGCTAGTTGCAGGAGTTGTTGAAAGAAATAAGAATGGAGAGTGAAGACTGAAGAGAAGAAAAAATAATCCTTCAGGCTGAGTCAATCATGCTAGATCACATCGCTGCCGCCTTCGATCGCCAAGACTATCGCACTGCCGCGACGTTGCTCAAAGAATTCTTGCGTGAATCACCTCAAAATCCGTTTGGGCAATTTTATAAAGGGCGGCTCTATGAAGTGTCTGGCAAACTAGAGGCAGCCGAAGAGATTTATCGGCAACTGATTCGCGATGTCGTCAACCCCAAAATCGCGAATCAGGCACGACAAGGCATTCAGCGGCTCAAAGCCTTGGCTCAAACTCGCCAACAAACCGCGATCGCCCAAGCCACCGCAGATCCTCAAAATGCCGAAATAGGAATGTTAGTGTTAGAAGCCATTAGCAGCGACATCCGCACAACACTGGCTCAAAACTTTGCTCGAATTATGAAGCTAGATGCCTACACCGCGCGGTTACAGATTCCGCATCGGGGCTGGCGACTTTATCGAACGGGCGCGATCGGAGAACTTCGACACTATGGGCAGCAGCTTAGAGAGGCTGAAATCCCCGCGTTTTGGGCACCGTTAAATGCGATCCAGAGCCTACAAGTTTTTCAAGTTCAACATTTTCAAAGCTATCAGCCTAACGCGATTGCCATTTGCCAAAATGAGCACGATCAATTGGGTTCTCTCAGTTTCGATTGGGCAGAAGTGACCCAGCGCGTTGAAGGACGATTGCCAATTTTTGAGCAAGTTGTCGATACCGATGCTCGACAAAGAACGCAGCGACAGCGCAAAGAACAAACTCAAGACTATGCTCATGTTTGTGATTTGCATCTTCCGAAAAGATGCTGCATTTTGCGACTCTGCGACTTAAATTATCAGTTTCATCAAGGAGTTGCGTTTTCAACTTCAGTGGACGCGATCGGACAAACCACTAATCGCATTCACTGGAATAATCTACTCGCGTTTCTCAGCTATCAACTCCCTGAGCAACCTGTTTGGTCAGAATTTATGCCCTTTGCAGAGACCGCGATCGAGTTTCCTAACCTGCTCAAGCGTCTTAAATCTCACGTTCATCTCTTTGGTCAAGACACTAGCTTGTGGAATCCTGCGTTTCATCTTTATAGTGGGTTAGCGTTCTCAAAAGATCTCTAAAGTTTAATCCCTGAGATGGAGGCTTAAACCCGATCCAATTAACGACAATGCTATTGAAACAATTAAAGAATAGCTGGGCTAGAAAAATACTATGAAAATTGCTCGTTTTCTGTTGGCGATCGTCTTGCCGCCTCTGGCTGTTTTTCTAAATAGTGGCATCAGCTCAGCACTGCTGATCAACGTCTTGCTGACTTTACTGGGCTGGGTTCCTGGCATCATTCACGCGGTTTGGGTGCTCCAAAAAACAGAAGAGCGTCAAACTGAGGTTTACTAACGATTAAAAAACATCCCGGTCTAGCGATCGGGATGTTTTTTAGGATTGTATAGAAGCTCGAGTTTAGTTCGACTTCATGCCGCGTGCCATGTCTAAGTAAGAGTTCATGTTTGCGCCGGGGCGACGGCGACTGCTGTTGCTGGTAGGCACCAAATATTTGGTTGCAAACTCAACAGTCGCTTCAGGTTTTGAAGCGACTATCACTGCGGCGGGTGCCTTTTCGACAGACTTTTGAACAGTGGTCGCACCATTGCTAGCAGCCGCAGCCGCTAGTTGCTCCGATCGCTTAGACGATGGTTTTGAGGTCTGTGTCGCGTCACTGGTCACGGTAACAGATCTAGGGCTAGCTGCAACTTCGGGTGTGCTGACGACAGGCTTTTTGGCAGCTTCAGCACCGTCCCATTCTAGAAAGTAGCCAGAGCTTTTTCGAGGTTTGGGAGCGCTGCCTTCGATAGATTTTTTGCCACCGACGAGACCGCCCAAAAAAGAAAAGATACTGCTAAAGAAATTTTTGATAAGTTTGATAAGACCGCCCATGTGTCACTGCTCCTGGGATGTTAGCGGATGATAAGGTGCGTCGGAAATTTGCATTCACGCGATCGCTGAGGCAAACCACTGACCTAAGCCGGAAAAATGAGGTGCCTTGCTGATCATATAGCGTCTAGGTAGCGCCTCGATCAGACTTGCGACAACTGTTAACTGATTCAGTTAGTCTGATCAAACTGAAAGCGCAGCAAAGTTTAAAGATTCCTCTTTGATTATGAGTCTTGTTGAGATAGTCTTGCAAGACTCTGCGATGCGTTTTTGAACCAAATTTGCTCATTTACAGCAAAAAGGGGCTTCGATCGAAGCCCCTTTTTTAGAGTAATAGCGTTCGATCGCACGATCAGCTTCAAGAAGATTGCGCCTTGGAATCATCTGAGAACAAACCTAGCAACGGTCCCAGCACTGCGCCAAACACAAATCCTCCAGCGTGTGCCCAATAGGCAACCCCGCCTTGTTGCATCCCAATATTGGTTTTTACTCCCAAACTGGCGACTCCATAGAGTGCCTGCTGCAAAAACCAGATTCCCAAATAAAAGATTGCTGGAATTCGCACGGGCAAGAAAATAAAGCCAAGCGGAATGATCGTCAGCACTCTCACTTGCGGGAATCGCAGAATATAAGCGCCCATTACCCCTGCGATCGCGCCACTTGCCCCTAGCGAAGGCACATCAGAACCTGCCGAGAAGAACCATTGACTTAGGGCAGCTAAGACTCCGCACGCGATGTAGAAGATCAAAAACTTGATGTGCCCTAACCGATCTTCAACGTTGTTGCCAAAAATCCACAAAAACAGCATATTGCCTGCAATGTGCAAAAAGCCACCGTGCAGAAACTGAGAGGTGATGAGCGTAACCCATTCAGGGAAGCCAGAACTGCTTGCAGCGCCCCCAAAACTTTGGCTCAACTCTTTAGGAATGACCGCCCAAGTGAAGAAAAACGACTCTAGCTGCTGCGGAGTCAGGCTCAACTGATAGATAAACACTAAGACGTTGGCGGCGATCAGGCCATACGTGACGTAGGGGGTAATGCGCGTTGGGTTGTCATCGCTGATCGGAAACACGAGGATCTTTCCTTGACTATCATTTAGCAGGAAGATAACCGATTTCTAATGACTTGTCTGTTTATCTAGAGACAGATTTGCAGAACTGAGCAAGGAGGCGCAACTAAAGTCAACTTGTTTGGGTCGGTTTTGGCTTCGCTCAACCCGCTAGGAGTGCTGGCTTTCAGAGTTGAGCAGAGCCGAAACGCGTCTTACCGTTCACTAAACTTCTTGCAGAGGTCTGAAGATGCTCTCATCCCCCAACTCCTTGTCATGCCTGCGCTCCCCGACCCAGATCTCGCTAGCAACCCCGATCGGGACTAAGTTGTGATCCCCGTCATCAAGGCGTAGACTGACGTTATTAAAGGGTTTTCCAACTCGACTTTTGGTGATGACGTAGCCTCTAAGAACCGGATAAGTTGCACCTAGTGAAGTGACTTCGCTGCCTACTGTACACACAAGTCGATCGGTCATTGCCGAATCTTTCGCCCCCTAGATCCTCCGCGTCACTTGCTTTAAGTCGGGGAACCCGCCCAACGCAGTGACTCATCAAAATTGGGGGACTTTGAACCGGAGCGATGGCTGAACTTTGAACCAGAAGGTATGTTTGACCTCTATGCTGTCAGAGTTTTACGCATTCACAGAAGCGATAACTATTATGTCTGTTACTGAATGCAACGCCCTATTCTGAATTTTTGTGGTTCAGGTTTTAGGGCGGCGATCAATATCCGCCCAGTCTGCCTCTGCGCTTAGTCTCACGTTCAGCAAATCGAAACAGAGCCAGTCCTAGCCCAAAGTAAACACATCCATTGAGCAAAGCCAAACCCAACTGAGGGAAATTGAGGGGCTGTTGTCGTGCCATCATGTCTCGCAAAAGTCCCGCTCCGGCGGTCATCGGCAGCAGCAGCCCTACTATTTTTGACGAACCTGTCCAGCTCTCAGTCGGAACCGATAGCAAAAAGAGCAACGCAAACTGAAAGATTCCTAATAGCTGCTGGATGCGTTTTAGCAATAGCGCTAGAGACCCGATCGCGAATGATAATCCGTATGCGCCTAATATCACAGTGACTAATGGAAAAATTAAGGTAGGTGGAAATGATAGCCATCGTCCTGTGAGTGACATGATGATCAGCAAAATTGTGGTGACCAGAACAAACTGAATCATCAAGTTAGCGATCGCGCGAGTCAAAAAAACGCGAGGTGCCCCAAAGGGTGAAATAAATAGTTGCTCCAACGTTCCCGTCTGTGCCTCGTTTTGCAGCGTTCCGGCAATGTCAAACAGCACGAATGTTACCAGCGTCCACAGCATATAGCCAACGATAATCGAGTCGAGCCGATCGCCCAATTTAATGCTTGACCCTGCTACATAGCTAGCTCCGAGAAACAATCCATAAAACAGCGCACTGATGATAAAGATGCCCCCGATCGCTTCGGCTGGGTAGCGAATAAACTGAATCCAACTGCGTTTAACTTCTGCTAAAAATAATTTCAACACGGTGTTTTTGATTGGGTTTGAATAAGCTGAAGAAAAACTTCGGTTAGGTTAGCTTGCTCTTTTTCGACTCGGATTAGAGGAAGCGGCTGGAGAATGTGCAAAACCTCGTACAAGATCTCTGTTTCTCGGATCAGGATCGTTTTTTCGGTGACAATCGCGCCCGAATTCTGAATTTTGCTAGTGCGATCGCGATCTAGTTCGTGCTCTAGTTCCACCACATAAGCGTTGCCCGAAAATCGTCGAATTAGTTCCCCGGTCGATTCTTCAGCCACGATCGCGCCCTGGTTGATGATCGCGACACGATCGGAGAGTTCTTCTGCAATATCTAATTGATGAGTCGTCAACAGAATGGCTCGTCCTTCGCTGGCAATCTCTCGAATCAGGCGCTTTACTGTTTGAGTGGCTTCAACATCTAACCCCAGCGTTGGCTCATCGAGAAGTAATAGCTGTGGCTCGTGAATCAGGGCAACGGCGATCGCCAGTTTTTGGTGCATTCCTCGCGATAAAGTCAGAACCGGAGCGTTGCGTTTATCAGATAGCTCAAATCGCTCTAGCAGGTCTCGTCCGCGCTGTCGCGCCACTTTGGGACTCAAGCCTCGCAGTACGCCGAAATATTCTAAATTCTCGATCGGGGTCAGTCGCCAATAGAGATTGCGGTTGCCTTCTAAAACGGCTCCGAGCGATCGCAGCGCCTCAGCGTCTCGGTGAGGATTGCGCCCATTGATTTTGACATCGCCACGATCGGGCAAAATCAGCCCCGCAATCATCTTAATCGTGGTTGTTTTTCCGGCTCCGTTGGGTCCTAAAAACGCCAGCACTTCTTGCCCAGCGATGTTTAACGACACATCTCTCACTGCTTGGGCAATCTTTTTGCGGGACGATCGATAGGTTTTTTGAAGGTGTTGCACCTCAAGTATCTGCATAAATTTAAGTGTAGATGAGTGATATGGATAAAAATGCAGTGAGTCATCAAGAAAATCTGGCGTTGCTGAATGCAGATATGAAATGCCCTCTCCCAAAGGGAGAAGGGACCAGAGTTCTGGCTCCCTTCTCCCTTTGGGAGAGGGCTAGGGTGAGGGTAAAATCTGTGCTTCTTATAGATCGATTTAGCAATGCCGCAAATCTCTTACTTTGTCTTTTCCCCAAAAAGACCAAGGCAAAATCCTTCTCTAAGGGGAAACGCCAACCAGATTTGTGTAGTATATTAAAAATTGTAACAGGGCAAGTGCAGTTTTACCTAAAAGTGCTCCTAGAAGCGCTGCCCAAAACCGATGAATGGTTAGCTTACTGACCACCACCTACTCCTGCGAGGAGCACTCTCATGACAACATCTTTACAGTTTCAATCGACGACAAGCGAAGCCCTGATTGCAGCCTTCTTTCAACGATCGGAGGGCGAATGGCGCTCTGAGCGGCGTTATTACACCTTGCCCGACGGCGAATCTAAAGAAATGGTCAGCTTGGTCAAGATTCGCTTTTTAGAGTCAGGATGTTTAGAACTGCGAGACCTGGCTCGACTTCACCAATTAACCGACGAAACTATCATGACCTGCGGAGCCGCTGTCACTTGGGATAGTGAAAATTCGGTTTCGGGTAAGAAAGAGTCTAAAGGCTCGACGTTATTTGGCGTGTTGGGAACAACCCTATATCGCGATCGTGGGTTTGCTACTCCTAAACCCGTGACGGCTGAATTTTACTTCACCAACCCTGAGACTCTGTGTCTGAAAACCGAATATAAAGACTCAGTGTTTGAGGAAGAGTTAAAGCTGGTGGGTCATAAATATCGAACCCGACAGACGATCATTTCTCGTGCAGGTGAGCAGCAAATGATTGGTCAATATTTAGAGAAGCGCATTTGCTAAGTCTGAAAACGGGATTGATGGTAAGACGCGTTTCGGCTCCGCTCAAAACCAGAATCTCCAGCGAGCTGAACGAAGTCGAAACCCACAAACTAACTTTAACTGAGCCTGCCTACTTAACACTCAATCTAACCCTCCTGATGATCACCAAGCCCCTCTAACCACCGGAGCCGAAGGGGCAGGAGAGTTTGCGTTAGGGTCAGAATTAATAGGAGCCGTTCCATCAACTCCTTTATTGGGTTGATTGGTCGTGTTGGGTAGCTGTGCTGTGTTGCTGCTGCCCTGATTACCTGTCCCGTAGTTTTGGGTGCTTGCCCCGTTACTTTGAGTGCCTTGACCGTTTTGCTGATTGTTAGTGGAGGTCGGCGGATTAGTTGCACCGTCGCTAGCAAGTTGATTATTGCTGCGACTGTTGAAGGGAAACACGCCAGCGATATTTAAAATCCATGCCATGGCGATCGCAACCAACGTGCCCCCAATAATTCTGCCAGGAAAATTCATAATCTCTTGCCAACAGTTTAGTTATCTGTAACTTACCTAAGTTTCTATTAAAACACTTGGCACAGAGGATAGAGTCTAATCTCTACCCTGCGATTTTCTAAACGGGCTGGTTGCCCTGCCCCCAAAAGCCATCAAACTTAGTGACTTGCAGATCGCCCATCACCTGAACCTGACAGGCAAGCCGTCGAGTCGTTCCTGCACCGTGAGGCGGCAAAGATAATCTGGCTTTCTCACGCCAGCCGATCGGAGACACGTTTCCCTGAATCTCAACTGCGCAGGTGCCACACGTACCCAAACCATGACAATTGATAACAGTCGCGCTTCCGTTGTAGAGGTCAATCTTGTTCTGGAGAAGCACCTGACGGAGGTTATCTCCGACCGCGCACTCAATGGTTTTTCCTTGAACACTGATTTTAGGCATATCACCTGCACCTTTTCTAAAGTAGCTACTACATTGTCCCAGTTTTGAGAAGTTCTCGGTGAACAATCGTCAATTAACGCGAGAAATGGCTCTCAGCGCTGAACAACGTGGGCACAGGCAACATCGAAGCGTCTTATCACGCTGTGGTAGAAGGATGAAGTGTAGTTGGGTGTTGCAAAACCAAGCAAAAGCCGCATTAGTGTCTTAAAAGGAGAACGATCGCAGCCTTTTGGCGTGTTCCAAAGTTCAAAAAGCACGATAACATGAGAAGTTGAAAAGAAGTTTCCTGACACAGCAACCATCTACGTCTTGCTAGGAAGCCACCCCAGAAATCACCACAATTTGATCATGATTAAGGAAGGAATGAACACACAAGTTGCTCACCCAATGGTGAAGCTACAGCGTCAGGTGCGATCGCTCATCGACTCAAAGCTGCTTAAACCCAGCGACAGTCTCTGGAAGATTGCACTCCTCTACGGCGATGAGTGGGCTTATTGGAAACAAGAGCTACTCTCATTTGATTTCACGATGCAAGATCCCGTTAGCGAGCTACTCTCGGTAGACGCATGGGACGAAGAAGATTAGGAGGCTTGAGTCTACCGTCACCACAACTGGTCTAGATTAGGTCTGACTTTCGCTCGAATCACGATCGCCGTGATGTTGTCGTGACCATTATATTGATTGGCAAGCTCGACGAGTTGACTGACTCCTTGCTCAAGGTTAGTCAGTGAGCTGATCAGGGGGTCAATGTGAGTCTCGCGGTGCGTCTCGAGCAAATCATTGTCGGTCAAGCCGTCCGACGCGAGAATCAGCACCATATCTTCGTTAATTTCAAAAAACTGAATATCGGGACTGATAAAGCTTTCGTCGCGGGGTCCTAGCGCTTGAGTCAACTGGTAGGCATCGGGGCGACTATAGGCAGCCGTGGCTTCTGTGCCGCGCTGAATTTCTCGCTGACCGACTTCATGGTCGATCGTCACCTGCTTTAAGCCTCCTTTGCGGCTGTAGCGATAGAGGCGACTGTCTCCGACATGGGCGACCGCCGCCTCGGTGTCTTGAATCAGCAGCATCACCATCGTGGTGCCCATTCTGCCGCTGCCCGATCGAGCGTTTTGCTGGTTGACATCATAGATGGCTGTGTTGGCTAGCTGCACGGCTTCACGAATCACGTTTAAGGGAGGAAGCCCAGTGGCATTAACGCCTGCATTCTGCCAATAGTCTCGAAAATAGTGACGCAGGGTGTCTACTGCTAACTGGCTGGCGACTTCACCACTGGCATGTCCGCCCATGCCATCGCAAAGAATATAGAGTGCCTGTGCTCGAACCGTTTTGCCAAACGGAATTTGAATTTTTGCAATCTTGGTGTCAATGCCGAAACAGTCTTCGTTGTGATCGCGAGTCCGTCCGATGTCAGTTCTGCCTGCGTCTTCGAGGCTAAATAGCTGCATGGGCAAGACGATCGTCGGCATGTCGTCTCCGTCTTCTTCGGGTTGTAGGGTGACGGCTTCGGCTTCTAAGTCTTCGTCCTCAAACCTTTCGAGCGGAACATTGCTGGGGTCGGGGGCTGGCAGATCTTGAGAGTTGGGCATGATCTCGATTTCAGTAAAACTTGCTTGCATTTCGTGCGCGATCGCTTCAAGGCGCAATTTGATCTCATCGGTTGTGATTAGTTTACCCACTTGCAGATCAGCAATCAGCAAATGTAGGGCTGCCAGTCGAGTTTGAGAAAGTTGGTTGAGTAGAAACTGCCAGGTTTCACCTAGATCTTGCAGCGATGGCGCGGGGGTTTCTTCCAGAAACAATTTCTGTAGGCACAATATCTGATCTTCATCAACTCGCAGGTTTTTGGGGTCTAGCAAGCTTTGCCGACAGTGCAAGGGTTCTAATGCTTCCCAAATCGCGACCATTTCATAAAACCAGTACAGGACTTGGAGTATGGATAGGTCGCGATCGCTTGCAAAGCGATCAACTAATAAAGGGAGGTGCGATCGATCTTCTAGCAAGAGAGCGTCTTCGCCCGACCCCCAGGCATCGTGAACCTGGGGAATGACTTGGTGAAGCTGCGATCGCAGCGTTAAATAAATTTGCATATCGACCTCGCCCTGAGTGTCACAACTCAGACAAGCTTCTTCGGTCAAAGAGATGCCACACTCTTGACAAAATTTATTTACATCAGGGTTCTCAAACTGACACTGTGGGCAGACAAGCATTTGGGTCTTTCTAAACATTCTGGGTGGAGCGTTCTACCAATCTTACGCAAAATTTCTCTGAGTCACAGGTCTGTAAAGATTCACTGAAGGTTTCGGGGAGTTAGGGGTCTGATGTTAGAGAAGTGAGGTTCCGGTTCCCGCTAGAATAGGGGAGTATGCCCCGCTATAATTCTGAAATTTTATGACGACTGCTGCGCCAGCCAAAACCCAGTATGAAGCGATTATCGGGCTAGAAACTCACTGTCAGTTAAGCACCGAAACGAAAATCTTTTCTGACAGTTCTGCCAAGTTTACGACTGAGCCAAACACTCACATTGACCCGATTTGTATGGGAATGCCGGGGGTGTTGCCTGTGCTCAACCAAAAAGTTTTGGAGTATGCGGTCAAAGCAGGACTGGCGCTCAACTGTCAGATTGCGCCTTATAGCAAGTTCGATCGCAAACAATATTTTTATCCTGATCTGCCCAAAAACTATCAGATTTCTCAATTTGATCTCCCGATCGCTGAACACGGTTGGGTTGAAATCGAGCTTCTGGATGCAGAAAACAATCCGGTGCGTAAACGGATCGGAGTGACTCGTCTGCACATGGAAGAAGATGCCGGAAAACTTGTGCACGGCGGCAGCGACCGGCTCTCAGGTTCGACTTACTCGCTGGTGGACTATAACCGAGCAGGCGTTCCGCTCGTTGAGATTGTCTCAGAGCCGGATTTGCGATCGGGGCAAGAAGCCGCCGAATATGCTCAAGAGGTGCGGCGAATTATGCGCTATTTAGGAGTCAGCGATGGCAATATGCAAGAGGGTTCGCTGCGCTGTGATGTGAATATCTCGGTGCGTCCGATCGGGCGAAAAGAGTTTGGCACCAAAGTCGAAATCAAAAATATGAACTCTTTCAACGCCATTCAACGGGCGATCGAGCATGAGATTGAGCGGCAAATTGCAGCGATCGAATCGGGCGAACGCATTCTGCAAGAAACGCGCTTGTGGGAGGAAGGATCGCAGCGCACGATTAGTATGCGAATCAAAGAAGGCTCCAGTGATTATCGCTATTTCCCTGAGCCAGATTTAGGTGCGATCGAAGTCCCGTCTGAGCAGTTAGACCACTGGCGCAGTGAATTGCCCGAACTGCCCTATCAAAAGCGTCCTCGCTACGAAGCCGATTTTGGACT
>JBBQYE010000002.1:0-35299 GCA_038208945.1 Leptolyngbyales cyanobacterium
GGGCTGTTTTAGCCTCACAATCGACCAAAACCGGAGTTGCGCCTGCCCGAAACACTCCGATTAGCGTCGCGATAAACGTGTTGGCGGGCAAAATCACTTCATCTCCTTCGCCAATGCCACAGGCTTGAAGTCCGAGGGCGATCGCGTCGGTTCCACAGGCGACCCCAATGCCATGCTGCGATCGACACGCCGCTGCAAAGGCTTGCTCAAACTCAGCCAGGGCTTGACCTAAAATATAATCACCCCGTTGCATGACTCCTCGAATCGCTTGCTCAATCTGATCTTGAATGGGCTGATGTTGAGCAGAGAGGTCAACAAACGGAATCGTGGCTGAGACACTGTGCATATAAAAGCATCAACAATGAAGGAGCTAAGAGGGCGCTGAGTATAAACACTAATCTAGTTATGAGCCATAAGTAGGTGATCAAACACACCTAAGCTGTGAAGAGTCTGTGAATTAAGCAGATGCCTCGGTAAACTTCACGCTATTTTTAACTGACTCTACAAAATAACCAGCCATTTAGTGCTCCATGTAAACAGAGTTACTTTTCCAGCAATGCCGAACTCAGAGTACCCATTGTCAGATGCTTCATCCCAGGATTGATAATGGAACCCTAAACCATCAAGAAACCCTGGCACAAATAAAGTCCCCTAAGTTGAGGGACTCACAGCGGTTTTGCGATCGAGCTAATTTCCTTGCACGGTCAATCGATAGTTTTGGCGGACTCCAGGCTCGATTGAGCCAACCCAGATCTGATAAGTGCCCGCTTGCCAATCGCCATCTTCTAGCAGCGCCCCTTTATTTGATGAGTTAGCATTATCGCCACAGCGAACCGAATTATCAGAGCCTTTGATCACGATCGTGGTTTCTTGATCGCCACTATTGACTTTTAACTTGAGCTTTGAGAAAGGCTTTTGCAAAACTAGCAGATGATCAGGATTAGAATCGCCAAACCCTAGACATTTTTTGTCGTGACGATCGCTATTGCTGACGATCGCAGGTAGCGAGGTCGAACCCCCAGTCGAACCGTTTAAAGTCCCAGCAGAATTGTTAGAACTCAGCGTTAGAGTGCCAAAATTAGCGGATTGCGCTAGAACTGGAACCGCGCTAAAAAAGCTGAATGCCAAGAGTAGAGACTTTAGCCGAACCGCCATATCACCATCCTCACTGATAAAGATAAAAATTTGGTTGTTAAAAAACTGGGTGTTTTAAGTAGAGGTAGAAAACTCTTTAGCCATAGAGAATACTTTACAGTCGTTCATCATCATTACCAAAACACAGGACCGATAATGCCATTAGTAGGGTTGAGTCTGCTAGCGATCGTAGGGCTATTTTTGACTCAAGTTTTAGTAACATTTCCACTAGATTTAGTTTCGGTCTTCAATGTTCCCCTGTGGATGGCAGCACTGGGATTTTTTCTCCTATTCGCCTGGGTTTTGGGTGATTAGATGCCGTTTAACCCTGCCAAAATCACCTTTGAGACTTGTGTCATATTCTACTAAGGTAGGGTTGATCGTTAGACAGCTTAATACTGAAGCTGTAGAGCCATCTTGTCGGGTTCTCAGTGAATCTTATTTGTCGCCACCCTCCAGAGCCGTTGAGGGCATTTTGAGAGAATCATGAATCCTTTCAGTCGATTTTTCGCCTGATTTTACGGACGAGGAACGATCGCAATTGCCCTGATCGCGAATGTCTTGTGTGAAGATCAAGAAAGATGTCTAGCATCTGGAATAGATGACTATTTCAGCAAGCCGATTTCAAAAGAAAGATTAAAGGACAGACTAACGGACTGGGATAAGAGATTGGAAAGCGACCCAACGAAACAAAACCGGGTAGATTTGGCAATTGACTGGGAGCATTTGCACCAAATTTCAGATGGCAACGAAGACTTTGAGCGAGAGCTACTGCACATCTTTGCTGAAGATGCCCACGCGCATTTAGAAGAAGCTCAAGCAGCTTTACTTCTAGACGATCACAATGCCGTCTTGCGGGCAGCCCATCATGTGAAAGGGGCGAGTGCCAATGTAGGCTTAAAAGAGATGCGAACGATCGCCAGCCAATTAGAAGCCGATGCAAATGAACAGCAGTTGACAGATGCGCCTAAAATGCTCTCTAGGCTGACAGAGCTACTGCAAGACCTGCAAGCATTTTTAGAGCAACCCTAAAATTCTAGTCAGGCAGACGTTGGTGAGAACGATCGTTGACTTCACTCCAATTTATAGTCAAAAAAGCATTTGATCGAGGCATACACTCTATTGTTTACCTCAGTAATTTAACGGAATGATGCGATCGTTGAATACTAAGCTAGTGATCTAAAGATTTTCCGGATTGTGGGCTAAAAGTAGCGAAATTAACAGAGAAACTAGCTAAATTCAAGGAAATTAAAACTAAGTTTTCGCTGGGTCTGATTCACCCCTTGCCGTTGATCTCGACGCACATTAACCAGAATAAATCAATATAGATTTTCACAGGATTGATCGTTTAAGATAGCCGTACAAGTTTTAAGGTCTCAATCCCCCCTAGGCCTCAAAGGGCAGGGATTGCAGCCACGGTGGGCAACCAGAATTAAAGACACAAATTAGAGCAAAAAACTAGAGTTTTTTTAAGTTTTTTCTTCTGTTTGTGAGCGACTCGATCAATGATTTCAAGCTAAGAAACTGGGTTAACATGGCTAGCGGATTTTCATTTGTATCTACTACCTCTCGCATCAATCAGACCCGATCGCGTCGCTCTCATCGCTCTGTATTGCTATTTATGGTGGCGACCACTTTGATTAGCGGCTGTATGTTTCGATTAGCACAGTTGCAGATCGTGCAGGGTCAGCGCAATCGTCAGCTTGCCGACCAAAATCGCATTCGTCCCTTGTCGATCGCGGCAGATCGCGGCAATATTCTCGATCGCCGGGGCATTCCTCTCGCGGCTAATCAGCTTTCGCGATCGATTTATCTCTATCCCCGTGAGCAGTCGATGCAGCAGTGGCAAGACAGCGCCGAGAAACTCAGCAAAATTCTCGACGTGTCCGCTGAAGAGATTCTCAAAAAGCTCAACCAAGTGGGGTATCGATCGGCGGTTCCGGCTCGTATCTACCGTAATTTGACTCCTCATCAGTTTGTGGCGCTTGCAGAAGGAGGACAAATTCCTGGCTTAGAGATTCAGGCAGAGTCGAGTCGTCACTATCCAAATGGCAGTCTAGCCGCTCACATTTTGGGCTACATCGGTGAAGCAACTGCCGATGACCTCAAAGCTAATCCTGACTTCCCAATGGGGATGCTGTTGGGGCAAATGGGAATTGAACGCATTGCAGATTCTAGTTTGCGCGGCAAGTGGGGTAGTCACCTGATCGAGGTGGATTCGGTTGGAAAAGAGTTAAGAATGTTGGGTGAGCAAAAGCCGACATCGGGTGCTGATTTACGGCTGACGCTCGATCTCAAACTCCAGCAAGCGGCAGAAAAAGCCCTCAACAATCAGCGAGGGGCAGTCGTCGCGCTAGATGTGAAAACAGGAGCCGTTTTGGTGATGGCAAGCGGTCCGACGTTTGACCCCAATCTATTTACGCGCAAGATCTCCACTCAAGAATGGAAAGACCTTCAGGGGCAAGATCACCCCTTTCTCAACCGCAGTTTGCAGGGCTATCCACCCGGCAGCACGTTTAAGATTGTCACCACGTCAGCGGGCATTCAGTCGGGCAAATTTTCGCCTAGCTCGACGCTGCCCACGTTTAGCGCGATTAACATTGGTGGCACCTTATTTCATGAGCACGGTGGAGCAGGGTATGGCACGATCGGGTTCCGCGATGCCCTAGCGTTCAGCAGCAACACGTTTTTTTATCAGGTCGGGATGGCGGTTGGTCCAGATGAAATCTCAAAATGGGGACATCGATTAGGCATTGGGGAAACGTCTTCAATGGGTCTAGAAGGCGGCAGTCATGGATTGATCCCCACGCCTGAGCAGAAGCAAAAGCTCTATGGCGAACCCTGGTATGGCGGCGATACGGTAAGCATGTCGATCGGGCAAGGTGTGGTTCAAGTCACTCCGCTCGAACTGGCGGTGATGGTGTCAGCGATCGCAAATGGCGGCTATCGCGTCAAGCCTCACCTGATGGAAGATCAAACCAATACTCCCGCTACAGTGCGAGAAGCAACGGGGTTAAGTCCAGGCACGATCGAGGTGATCCGCCAAGGGTTGGCTGCGGTCGTCAAAGAGGGCACTGCCCGTCGATTGAGCGATGGCTCGATTCCGCCGACGGCTGGCAAGACGGGAACGGCGGAAGTAGTCGGGCAGCGAGATAATGCGCTCTATGTGGGCTATGGTCCGTTGAATGATCCTCAAATCGCGATCGCGGTAGTGGTCGAGAACGGTGGCTTTGGGGCAGAATCTGCGGTGCCGATCGCCCATGAAATCTACAAAGCCTATTTCGGACCTCCCAAATCGGCACCCCCCATTAAGTGAACTTTCGTTTAGATTAGAGTCTGTGCAGTGCTAAATGGCGATGGTGAAACAACTCAAGCCTCAATATTCTGTTGCCTGGATTAACAAGATTTCTGAGATCCCTCAAGCCGAGTGGGATACGTTGGCGATGCCGCTCAAGACCCCCTTTTTTGAGTGGGAGTGGCTGCACAATATGGAAACATCGGGCAGCACTACCGCTAAGTCGGGCTGGTTGCCCAATCATTTGACGGTATGGCGCGATCGGACTTTAATCGCGATCGCCCCTCTCTACATCAAAGGTCACAGCTATGGTGAGTTTGTCTTTGATCACCAGTGGGCAGATCTGGCAGCCCGCTTGGGAATTGAGTATTATCCAAAACTGTTGGGGATGTCTCCATTCACGCCTGCTGAAGGCTATCGATTTTTGATTGCCCCTGGCGAAGATGAAGATGAGTTGACCGAGTTGATGATCGGCGCGATCGACCAGTTTTGCACACGCAATCAGATCTCTGGCTGCAATTTTTTGTACGTCGATCCTGAGTGGCGATCGACGATGGAGCGACACGGCTTTAGCACCTGGCAGCATCACAGTTATATCTGGAAAAACCAGGGATACAGCACGTTTGATGATTATTTAGGGGCATTTAACTCCAATCAACGGCGCAACATCAAGCGAGAACGGAAGGCTGTCGGGCAAGCAGGACTGTATATCAAACCCTTTACAGGAGAAGATATTCCGAAGCTGCTGTTTCCCAAGATGTACAGCTTTTATAGCGATACTTGCGACAAGTTTGGCTGGTGGGGCAGTAGGTATTTAACAAAGCGATTCTTTGAGCAACTGCACCCCCGATTTTCTGATCGAGTTGTGTTTTTTGCAGCCTATAGCGAACTTGATGAACAACACCCGATCGGGATGTCGTTCTGTTTAACCAAGGGCGATCGACTATACGGGCGCTATTGGGGATCGCTGCAAGAAATCGATTGTTTGCACTTTGATGCCTGCTATTATTCGCCAATTGACTGGGCGATTCAAAATGGCATTCAACTCTTTGATCCGGGTGCGGGTGGGCAGCACAAAAAGCGACGAGGGTTTCCGGCAACGGCTAACTATTCGCTGCATCGGTTTTATAATAGTCGCCTATCGCAGATTTTACGTTCACACATTGAGCAAGTAAATGACTTAGAGCAGCAAGAAATTGACGCGATCAATCAAGATTTGCCCTTCAAACAAGAATCTATTCGCTTTAATATTGACTAAGATACGACTCTTCAGAACGCCTTTAAACGTTGACTATGAACCAGGCTATCGCCGACATGACTGCGCTAGATGACAAGCTTTCTAACCGCTTCATCGAACTCGACCCGAATGGATATTTTATTATTTATGTCGATCGAGACTCCCAACTTATCTGCGCGAAACATTTCACAAATATCATTAATGACAGAGGGTTAGCGTGCGATCCTACCACGGGAGAACCCTTGCCTTGTAACGGAACTGTGCAGCGGCAATCCACCACAATCTTCAAGGGCAGGACGGCTAAAGAACTCTGCATCGAACTGTTTGAAAAGCCGAAAGATTGCGTTGTGACTCGTCTCGATCATGCCGCTTATTTAGGCAGAGAATTTGTCCGTGCAGAAGTCGCGATGTTAACTGGAGCAGACTACGTTCAAGATTAGAACGTTGCTTTAACGCTCTAGGTCTTCGTTGCTGTCCCACCCTAAAATGAATTTCGGGTTAGTAGAGGGAAAATCGTTGAAACGGGTTGAAAGAGAACTTAGGATTATGGATTAAATAAAACCGAATTCTCCCTCACCCCAACCCTCTCCCTAGGGAGAAGGAGCAAACGTCTAGTTCCTCTTCTCCCTAGGGAGAAGGGGTTAGGGGATGAGGGCGACCCCGTTTTGCAATTGCCGATCCCATTCAATTCACGATCCCTAGATAAATTCTTCAGTCCTCCGAAGAAGACTTTCCCTGTTAGCCCGAAATTTATTTCAGGGCGAGGCAGAATCGTAGCAAGAAAGTCTTTAAGCACGCCTCAATGTTGAGTTGACAACGGACTCGTCAAACTCCCGTTGTCAATCCTGAATATTCTCTGCCACACTTCTTATTTGACGTACCAGAAATAAGTTGCCATTGGGATCACGGTCGCTGCGATTAACAGCCCAATTACCCAAACGGTTGCGTTGCTTTCCTGCGTCTGTTCTGGAGTGGCAAACGTCCCTTCAACCTGAACAGTATCCTGTACTACAGGTGCACCCGGATCTTCTTGACCCGACAGAACTGCCACCAAACGATCGCTAGCGTCTAAAAACCCCTGATTATAGCGTTCGCCCACTTTTAGAGGAACTTGCAGCGTCTCTTGAGCAACACTTTGCGCGATCGCGTCTGGCATAATTGCTTTGACTTTTTCACCCGTATAAATGGCGCTATTGTTAGTTAATTTGTCTAACACCATTAGGGTTTGATCGGCTTGAGCATCAGGCGTTGGTAACCACTGCTTAATTATTTTCTCGGTAAACGACTCGATCGTTTCGTCATAGTCTAAGCCTCGAATCGTCACAAAACGGACTTCTTGACCCGTTTTTGCCGCCAAATCGGTGAACGACTCAGTGATTTTACTTTCACTAAACCGACTCAACACATTTGCTAAGTCTAAAACCTGCGAATCGGCGGGAATGCCAGGAACCTCATAGAGACTTGTGGCATAGGCAGGGGCAATCACACATTGCAGGGTCAAAATCAAGGCAACGATGGGCAAAATCCAACGGTTGCCGATAGCGGAGAGGAGCTTTCTCATGGGCGATCGACCTTCAGATGACATTTTTTAAAACATTACGGCGAGAAATATTTGAGTGGGTCAAATACTTCTCATTAATTACATTACAATTTTTAACAGAGTTTGAATCGCAAGGAGCTAATTCTCATGCCTCTTTCTGTTGGCGATAGTGCCCCCAATTTCACCGCGAAAGATACGAATGGCAACACGGTGTCCTTGTCAAGCTATGCGGGCAAGCCTGTGGTTATCTATTTTTATCCTAAAGATGACACCCCTGGATGCACGAAAGAAGCGTGTAGCTTCCGAGACAACTATGCCCAATATTTGAGTAAGGGAATCGCCGTTTTTGGGGTCAGCATGGATGATGAGCTGTCTCACCAAAAGTTTACTGAGAAGTATGGTCTGCCATTTCCATTGCTCGTTGACACTGATGGCTCGTTGACCAAAGCGTTTGATGTCGATGGCGGCGGTCGTTCTAAGCGCGTGACTTACGTGATCGATGGCTCTGCCAAAATTAGCCAGATTTACACCACGGTCAATACTGAAACTCACGCCACCGATATTTTGGCTGAGATGGCTAGCTAGAAGATCTGAAATTTGACAAGCGTTCTAATTCCTTTTCGGAGTTAGAACGTTTTTCTGTGAAGAATTTATATGAGTCAGGCTCAGACAATTGAGCTAAATTATTAGAATTCCTGACTCGATCGCAGCCCAATATCTCAGTGCCGCTAAACACTCAAGCCGTCTCTCAACGATATTCTTAACTCTATCTGGGGTGATTTCTATGACCGATGCGACCGCGATCAGCAGCCTCTCATCACCAGGGGTTACGGCTCCTCCTACCTATTCAGGTCCTAAAGAGGTTTTGATCAACAAACCTGTGACGCTGAAGGGCACCTATGATGCAACGCGCATCGCCCAAGTTACGCTGTCTGCTGAAGATAAGTTTCCGCTCAACGTCACGACGAATGCTGGAACCTGGCAACTGACCCTGCCGACTGGGTTCTCGACCGCCGGATCGCGATGGCTGCGGCTGAAGGGTTTTGACAGCCAGGGTCAAGTGGTTGAGAATCGAGTTTTCTACATTACCGTGAGCAGTGACCCGCTGACGATCGGGCAATCCCTAACCCTTAAAGTCTTACAAGATACGTTCTTTAAAGCCGCTCCTGCTGACTCATCGACTCTTAGCGATCAGCAGAAAGTTTTGGTGAAAGCCGGACAGACATTCAGCGTCAATCGCTATGGCTCGATCGATGGTCACATCAAGCTAGAGTTGGGCGAAGAAATTGCTCCGATCGGTAGCTTTGGCTATTTCTACGAGAGTCACGTTCAACTCAGCAAAGGCACTCAAATCTTTCGCTTCAACCTTGAAGAGGTGCCAAATCTCTCGCTGACCGCTCAGTTGGTGATCACTACAACGACGATTCTCAAGGCAAAATTAGGAGATTCTTCGACCCTCGCAGCGAATCAGAAGATCAACGCGGCAGCAGGGCAAACCTACGCGATCACAGGTTATGCGTGTGTGAACGGTCATTTTCGGGTCAAGTTGGCTGAGGCGATCGCAGGCTTTGGCGACACTGCATTTGTCTATTGGAAATACGCCCAGGTGAAGCGAAACGGCACGTCCATTCCCTATGATTCAGATGCTCTGACGGTGACTGCACTCACGAGCACGATTCTCAAAAAGCGCCCCGTTGATTCTTCACAGCTACAGGCTTCAGAGAGAACAAATCTCAACGCTGGAAACTTTTATGGAGTATCTAGTTATGCGATTCAAGGCGGACATATTAAAGTTGCGCTCACCGAAGAACTGCCAGGATTTGGAAATACGGGGTTTGTCTTCCCCAGTTTTGTGCAAATGAAACGTGGCGGGAAACCGTTTAATCCGATTCCGCCCACGGTTGAAATTAATGTGCCTTATTTTTCGCAGCGAGATAACCCCCGCTATTATTGGGCGACGTGTAATGTGACCTCGATCGCGATGGTTTTCTACTATTACGGCATTCGTGCTAAAAATAGCGGACAGCAGCTAGAAGATGAACTGTTGCAGTGGTGTCTCAACAAGGGCGGAGAAGGTGCTCAAACTAATCACAATGTTCTTTCTCAACTGATTCAGGCTTACGGCTTTAAGCCTAGCTTTAACGTCAATCGCACCTGGCAAGAGGTCAAAGAAGAATTGATCAACGGTCGTCCGGTTGTGTTATGCGGACTGTTTACGCATGGCGGACATATTATTACGGCGATCGGGTTCACGTCTCAGGGCTATATCGTTAATGACCCGTGGGGCGATGCGATGTCGGGCTATTCAAACACTGAGGGTCGCAAGCGTCTCTATCCCTATAGCTATGTTGATGAGGTCGCTGGACCTGATGGGAAAGTCTGGGCGCATTTTATTTCTAGATAGCGATCGAGTTGCGTTAGTTTGGCAGCCTAATCACTCATTTTGATGTTTAGGCTGTCAGGTTATTTGCTTAATCCGCCTGATCCGCAAAACGAAGAATTACTGCCACCTGCCAGCATAATCTTCTGGATGAGAAGATAGACTATACGATCAGACTCGGATTGATTGTATCGTTATTCAGCGCATTTATAGGAACACTTCAATTGAATCTGCCTACTGATCAAACGTCTCAAACAGCTTGACTAAGATGACATTAGAGAATAAAAAGCCTTCAGGATCAGTGAATCTGATTTGTCCTTCAGGTAGATTAGAGCCACCCAAAGTAGGATAGTCTGCGCTCGAAAACTCAACCCATCCTACTTTTTCATAAGGCTGCAAGCACGTCCAAAGTTCCGCTATTCTTTCTTGACCAAACTGTTGAACAAGCTGAGATAAGCTTAATCCTTCTGCTAATCGCAACCCCACCATTAAAGTATCGAGAAAAACATCTGAAGGATCAGGATTCTGATGATTCATCCTTTTGCCTTCGTTCGTTATTTTTTCCGCAACCCATTCGTAATACTCGCGGGTCTTTCTAGGACGGGCAGCCCGATCGCCGCCGATATAACTCGTCGCCCCCATGCCAAATCCATAAAACGATCGGTTCTGCCAATAGACTCGATTGTGGCGACACTGAAACCCCGATCGGGCATAGTTTGAGATTTCATAATGCTCATACCCTGCCGAAGTTAGAATGCTCTGCGCCCTGCGATACATGTCTGCTGTCGCTTCATCGGTGGGTAGAGGAGTTGCTCCCGGTTGATATTGCTTACCGAATGGGGTCATTGGCTCGATCGTCAGATCGTAAACAGAAATGTGGTTTGGAGATAGAGAAATTGCTTTGTCTAACGAGTCTTGCCACTGAGCGATCGTCTGTTTAGGCAATCCCGAAATTAGATCCAAACTAAAGTTAGAAATATCTGCTTGATGAATCAGGTCGATCGAGTGGTAAACATCTTCAACTCTGTGGGTTCTACCACAAGCAATTAGCAATTCTGATTGAAACGCTTGCACCCCCAAACTGACGCGATTGACACCGGACGATCGATACCCTTGAATTTGTGCAAGATCAAATGTACCAGGATCAATCTCCATTGAGATTTCGGCATCGGACAAAATGCCAAACTGTCGATTCAAGGTGTCAAGAATTTGGCTTAATTGACCAACCGACAATAGTGAAGGGGTGCCACCACCCAAGAAAATCGTTTTGAGCGGTTGCCCTAAGTTTTTAGTCAGTCGAATCTCGTTGCAAAGAACTTCGACGTAATGCACGATCGTGCTTGAGTTGTTGCCGTTGCGCTGATCTCCAACTACAGAGACGGGAAAGTCACAGTAAAAACAACGCCGCCGACAAAATGGAATGTGAACATAAGCAGAACTCGGAACGTTAAATTCCATGAATCTTTTCTAAAATTCTTTATCTTCTCAAACTATCGCAATGAATCTTCTTTAATCCCCGTACTTTTTATTGATTTTTGTATCCTAAACTACAGGCATTAGTTAGGAGTAACCGCCTTTAGGGAGAGGGATTTGCGTGAAGATCTTATAAACTCGCAGGATATAATGGTGGAAGATCAGTTTGACTCGAAAGGTCGAACTCTAGATCCTAGACTTTGAGTTGCTTTTAAGCTCCTAACCCACCGTTTATAGAAAGCTTTTAACTTGAACCCGTCCGTTACAGTCTAAAATCACTAATCCAAAATCGACAAACTCCTTTACTCCAAAGATTATGGTTGATGCAGTCATTATTATTTCATTCATCCTAGCAGGAGCAGGAATTGGCTTTCGTGGCATTGAGGCGCTGCCTGGTGGAGTCTTGCAGCAGGTGACCAATCCCGATGCACTACGTTGGGTTTGTGCAGGCTTTGGTGCCATGATTGGCTTTGCGATCGGCTTAATTGCCCAGTCGAGCTATCGTCGCGTGGCGCAACAAATTCGCGAGATGCCTGCCCCGGTGCTGCTGAGTCGATCGGTGGGCTTAGTTCTCGGTCTGCTGGTGGCAAACCTGCTGCTGGCTCCGATTCTTCTCCTGCCAATTCCGCAAGAATTCTCGTTTATCAAGCCGCTTGCTGCTGTAGTCGGAAGCATTATGTTCTCCGTTTCTGGCGTTTCGTTGGCAGATACTCACGGTCGATCGCTCTTGCGGCTAATCAACCCCAACAGTGTCGAAACGATGCTATTTGCGGAAGGCACGCTTAAACCCTCCAGCGCAAAGGTTCTTGATACAAGCTGCATCATTGACGGTCGCATCTCTGCACTGCTCGACACAGGGTTTCTAGAAGGTCAGCTTCTCGTGCCGCAGTTTGTCTTGCAGGAGTTGCAGCAAGTGGCAGATGCCTCCAACGATCAAAAGCGAGTGCGCGGACGGCGTGGGCTAGATGTCTTGAATCAGATTCGGGAAGCTTATCCAGAGCGGGTCGTGATTCACTCTGCCGACTATGAGGACATTGCAACGGTAGACGCGAAATTAGTGAAGCTCGTGCAAGACATCAACGGCACGCTGCTCACAACTGACTACAACTTAAATAAGGTTGCCACGGTGCAGCGAGTTCCTGTTCTGAATGTGAACGATCTGACTCAGGCAGTGCGTCCGTCTTATCTGCCAGGTGACAGTATCGATCTCAAGATTTTGCGAGAAGGCAAAGAACCCGCTCAGGGAGTTGGCTATCTTGACGACGGCACGATGGTCGTGGTTGAAGAAGGTCGAGCCTTTGTAGGTGGTGAACTTCAGGTGATCGTTACCAGTGCTCTGCAAACCTCAGCGGGACGCATGATCTTCGCTCGACCCAAAGCATCGGCGATGGCTTGAAATTGAGATGGCTCGATCGACATCAAAAAAACCAGCAATTTTTCATGATGAGACCTAATGGTGCGCCTCAAACCTTGGCAGTGGGCAGTTTTAGGATTACCGATCGTGCTCGTGGTCGGCTTTCTCCTGATCACCGCCGGATTGCAAATTCATCAATGGGGCATTAGCTGGATCTGGGCGATCGTCGGGTTAATATTTGTAGGCTGGCGCTGGCTTTTGGTGAAGTGGACGCAGCCCGCCCTTGCCCAAGTCGAAGCGATCGTCACCGAACTCTCTGCCGATTTGCAGTTACAAACCCCGACCACCGCGTCTGCCAATACCTCGTTTCAGCAAGCCGAAGCCGAGCTACAAAAAATCTTGCAGGCTGCACGCATCGATCCGCCACCTTGGGAAGACTGGAACATTTTTTGGCTGCGCTGCCAGACGTTGATTGGCGCGATCGCGCAGGTCTACTATCCCCAAACCAAGCAGCCGTTACTCAACATCTATATTCCCCAAGCCTATAAGCTGCTGCGCGGCACGGTGGATGACCTCGACCAGTGGATGCAGCGTCTGGCTCCGGCGCTCAATCAAGTCACGATCGGGCAAGCATATCAGGCATACGAGGTTTACCAAAAGCTAGAGCCATCTGCTCGCAAGATTTGGCAAGCGTGGAATTGGGCGCAATGGCTGCTCAATCCTGCGGCGGCAGTTGCGAGGACGGCAACTCAACGCACTAGCAGTCGTGCTACTCAAGAGCTATTGTCTAATCTCAGCCAACTGATGCGAGAAGCTGCACTACGAAATCTGGGCAGACAAGCGATCGCCCTTTATAGCGGCAGTGCCAGTCCCAGTTTAGAAGCGACGACGATCGTTCAGCCTGTCTTACCCAAGGCTCAAACCCAAACGCTGCGAGACATTATTTCTCAAGCGAATCCGCCTCAAACTGTTGAGCAAACGCCTGTTAATCTGCTGCTAGTCGGTCGGACAGGGGCGGGAAAAAGTAGCCTAATCAATACTTTATTTGTTGAAGCTCAAGCTGAGGTTGATGCGTTGCCGAGTACTGATCGTATTCAGGATTATCACTGGCAAACTTCTACTGGAGAGGCTCTGACGTTATGGGATTCGCCAGGTTATGAGCAAATCGATCGAGTAGAACTTCGCGATCAGGTTCTTGATCATGCGGCTCGTGCTGATCTGATTTTGCTGGCAACTCCGGCACTTGATCCAGCGTTGCAGATGGATTTAGATTTTCTCAGAGATTTGCAGGCTGAAATCCCAGATCTGCCCACGATCGCCATCGTCACTCAGGTCGATCGGCTGCGTCCGATTCGAGAATGGCAGCCTCCTTACGAGTGGCTAACGGGCGATCGTCCGAAAGAAGTCTCGATTCGAGAAGCGACCCAATATCGGGCGAGTCTGCTCGGTTCGACTTGCTTAGTGGTATTACCGATCGTGACAGGTGACACAACTCGGCAAGCCTGGGGTGTCGAAGCGCTATCGCTAGCGATTTTGGACTCGATCTCGCCTGCAAAACAGCTTCGTCTCGCGCGGTTCTTTAAAAGCCTCGAAGCCCGAACGATCGGGGCTGCTAAAATCATTGACCACTACACCTTTCAGATGGCGACGACGCAAGGGGTGACTGCGTTTCTCAAAAGTCCGGTTCTTAGCTTTATTTCGACGTTAACGACGGGTTCGCCGACACTGGCGCTGTTGCTGGCTGAGAAGATTCCGATCGAGCAGCTTCCCGTAGCGATCGGCAAACTTCAACTCGCCTACGACTTATTTGATCTGCTGACCGCCGATCAGCCTAATCAGCCCAGCTTTGACTTTCGGGCAATTTGGGGACTGTTGCTCGAAAATTCTGCCTCACCTGAGCGCACGGCTTGGGCATTTGGTCACGCGCTGACGGAATATTGGACGCAATCGCTCACCCCAGAGCAACTGCGATCGCGCTTTGATGACTATTTGAAGATTGCGATCGTCGAGTCTTAACCGCTTGGTTGTAAAAGGTGTTTCGATGGAACATCTTGCCAATTTCGCCATCCCCTAGAATCTGCCATAATTCAGTAATCAATGGAGAACACGTCATGATGCAACTCCTCAACAAACCTGCTGACCAGCGCATTCTCTTGCGGGGGACGTGGGAGAAATTCAAACTGATGCAGCAAGTATCAGAAGATTCCCCCGGTGTGCGGCTGGCTTTTTACGACGGAGAGATAGAGATCCTCATGCCCGGACGTGAACATGAAGTATTTGGATGCGTAATTGGCGGACTGTTGGTGATCTATCTGGCTCAAAAAGGCATCTTCTTTCAACCAACTGGGTCAATGACTCAGCAGAAGGAAGGAGAAGCGTCCGCCCAAGCGGATAAATCGTTCTGCATTGGCAGTGTAAAACCTATTCCTGACCTCTCGATCGAAGTCATATTCACGAGCGGCGATGAACGCAAACTATTTCTGTATCAGGCGTTAGGGGTTCTTGAAGTTTGGTTCTGGGAAGATGGAGCGCTAAGGCTCCATCATCTCCGTCCTAACGGCTACCAACGCATTGAGCGTAGTGAATTGCCAGGATTACAAGACCTCGATATCGATTTCCTAAAGCGCTGCATTATGATGGCTGAAACCGATGCAGGGGAGGCAATCAGAACGTTTCAGCAGGGAATTGCACACTAATCTACGCCCTCGATCGGAGCAAATCCCTGACGCTGAACGTTTTCGGTGACGACGCGCGGCTCTAAAAATTGCAGTAGATAATCCCGTCCGCCTGCTTTGGAACCGACTCCTGAGAGTTTAAATCCGCCGAAGGGTTGTCGCGCGACGATCGCACCTGTGATGCCCCGATTGATATAGAGATTTCCCACCTCAAAGTCGGTTTGAGCTTGCTGAATGTGAGACGGTGTGCGGGAATATAGTCCGCCCGTGAGCGCATAAGGGGTGCCGTTAGCGATCGTCATTGCGTCCTCAAACGTCTTGGCTTTGATCACGGCTAAAACCGGACCGAAAATCTCCTCTTGAGCGATTTTGGCATCGGGTGAGACGTTGGCAAAAATTACCGGACTGACGAAATAACCTCCATCGGGAACGGGCATCTCTAAGGCGACTTCTGCCTCAGTTCGACCTTGCTCAATATAGCTCTGGATGCGGCTTTGAGATTCACCATCGATCACGGGTCCGATCTGGGTGCTGGGCAATTCTGCGGCACCAATGTTGAGCGATCGGGCAGCTTCGACTAATCGATTCAAAAATAGTTCATAAATCGATTCGAGCACGATGACTCGCGAACACGCCGAGCATTTCTGCCCACTGTAGCCAAACGCGGAATGCACTACGCCCTGCACTGCCTGATCTAAATCAGCGCTTTCATCGACGATGATTGCGTTTTTGCCGCCCATCTCCGCGACGACTCGCTTCAGGTGTCTTTGCCCCGGCTGCAACACGGCAGCGTCGGCATAGATTTGACAGCCCACTGCCTGAGACCCCGTAAACACAATCATGTGGGTGTCGCGATGCTTGACCATGTGAGCGCCCACCGTCGGACCGTCTCCGGGCACAAACTGAAAGACTCCATGCGGTACGCCCGCATCGATCAGGATCTCGGCAATTTTCGCGGCAATCACCGATGAGGTTTCGGCAGGTTTGAGCAGTGCGCAGTTGCCTGTGACGATCGCGGCAACCGTCATTCCTAATGGGATGGCAAGCGGGAAGTTCCACGGAGAAATCACCAGGACAATGCCTTTGGCGTGATAGCGATAGCGGTTCGTTTCTCCCGGCAGATCGTAGCGATCGCCCACCTCCAAACGCTCCATTTCATCGGCATAATAGCGGCAAAAGTCGATCGCTTCTGAGACTTCACCATCGGCTTCTCGAACAGGCTTCCCGGTTTCTAGCACCATCCAGGCGATCAGGTCGTCGCGTCGTTCAACCAGCAGATCACCTGCTTTGCGAAGAATAGTTGCGCGTTGGATCGCAGGTGTTTTTTGCCACGCTGGAAACGCCGCTTTCGCGGCTGCGATCGCGTGATCTGCCTGTTCGACGCTGATCATGCCTATCTGCCCCACCACTTCAGTAAGTTGAGACGGATTCACCGAATTCAGTTTTTCAGCGGTTTCTACAAACTCTCCATCAATGAAAGGCAGGTAATTTTTGCCTAACTGTTGACGCACTGTTTGTAGGGTTTGTTGAAGATGATTGCGGGACTCTCGATCGGCGTAGTCTGTATCTGCAACATTCACGAAGCTGTGAGCGTTGAGATTTGATGGTTTTGCTTCAGAAATTTTAGGCGCGGCTAATAATTCTTCGATCGGGCGTTCTTCAAGATTCTGTCGCAAAAACGAACTATTTGCCGTATTCTCCAACAAGCGACGAATCAGATACGACATCCCCGGAATCAAGTCGCCGTAGGGACAATAAACGCGAACTCGATAGCCTTGATCCACAATGGCTTTTGCTAATTTGTCGCCCATGCCATAAAGCGTCTGAAACTCAATTCGACGAGCGGGAATATTCAGCGCTTTAGCAATCGCGATCGCGTGTGCCTGCGTACGAACGTTGTGACTTCCGATCGCCGCGTAGAGGTGGTCATGGTTTTCTAACAGCAATCGCGTTAGTGTTTCAAAATTAGCATCGGTTGCGGTTTTTTCGTTATAAACGGGCTGTTCCCAATCTTTTTGCGCCGCTTTAATCGTTTCCTGATCCCAATAGGCACCTTTGACCAACCGAATGGTTAACGGAGTGCCGCGCTGTTTTGCCCACGTAATCAGATCTTGCAAATCGCGTTCACTGTCTCGCAAATAGGCTTGCAGCGTCATGCCAACATCACTACGATCGCGAAACTCATCTTCTAACAAAATCTGCTTGAGAATCGTCAGCGTCAAATCTTTGTAGGCATATTGCTCCATGTCAAAGTGAACGGCTGCTCCCAACTCTTTCGCCCGACGCAGCAATGTCCGAATCCGATCGCTGACGCGGGTTTGACTGCCTTGAGCATCCAACGGGTCAAACTGCGAGTAAAACGCTGTCAACTTTACAGACACTTGCACTTTGGGGAGCGGCTGCCCATCTGCCAAATCGATCGCCGGAACCGTTGCCCAATTCTTCGCAGCTTCGGTGAGTTGGGTCATGAGATCGAGATAGCGATCGAGATACGATTGTGCCTCTGCTTCGGTGATCACTGCCTCACCGAGCAAATCGACCGTGAAGCCCATCTTCTCTTTTCGCAGCCGCTCCAACGTTTTGAGAACTTGTTTGGTCGTTTCCCCAGAGATATATTTGTGTGCCAGAGTTTCGACTGCCGTTGAAACGGTGGTGGCGGCAACCTGTCCCGGCATAGAGTCAGCGTTGGCAAAATTGAGCAATCCTTTAAGAGCAGCGGGTAGCTCGACACTGGCATCGCTCAAATATTCTTGCATGTGACGGGCGATCTCGGCTTTGCTTCGCAGCGACGGCAAACAGTCAATAAAGCGAAATAGCTGCACCCTCAAACCCGGATTCTCCATCGTCCAGCCCAGGAGTTTGTCATCCCAGCGCATCTGATCGCGCATTTGGGCAAAGAACGATCGAGAGTCGCGAGTGGCTCCGAGCAGTTGCCGCGCGATCGCTTGGGTTTGGGGTTCATAGATGCGGTCAGTCACTTGGGCAACCATAAATTCTCAGCCTTGTAGAGTGTTAGCAAGTCAATCAAACGCTTTTAGTCCTTCATCTCTCAGACTGAAGACTACTAGCTCTATTGTCAGTTCTCCATCAGACCCTGAAGGGTCAGACCGATAAAAAGGTTTACAAAACAGATTTCATCTTGGGTGAACGGAGTTCCTCAATTTCGTATTGAAAGCGACAATCTGCAAAACTGGTATTCTTACTATAATTTTTTAGCGATAATCCTGAGAATCCAGTAAACTTATGTAACAATACTTAAGGGTTCAAGACTGTGTTTGCCCTTACATCATCAGGAATCTACCATCCTGCTGTTTATTTGTTGCCCCTTATGAATGCCTTTGATGATGCGACTCTGATTCAGCAATTTGTTGCCCGTCAGAACACCCTGACCACTAGCTCAAACTTACGCATTGAGTCTGCTTCTAACGTCACGCAACTGCTGACCCAAAACGGTAAGCTTTTGGCACGACTCGATCACTCGACTCAACCCACGATCGTGCAGGTCAACCCAGGAATCCAACATTGGGCGCTCTTGCATCAAATCTTGTCTGAACATGGATTCGTGTTGATGCAGGGGGCGCACTCATTCCGCAAACTGCCTAACGAATCGGGATTTAGCTGCTATGAGGCGCAGCAGATTCCGATCGGATATCAGATGCAGTGCACCGAAGCCAAAACTCTATGGAAGGTATGGTCGGCTCAAACCCACCCTCGTCATCAGCTTGACAGTCGTCTAGAGTTGCTGCTGTTTACCCCTACTGCCTGGTTGCCGATTCAAGACGTGTCGTGTCATTGGGGGGTTGTGTCGATCAAAACGTTGATCAAGGCAGCGAGTCTTCAAAAGAGTGACTATGTAACGTGGCTGCAAAAACGCAGCATCAAGGGTGAGTTAGGGCGGAGCGATCGTCAGTCAACCGTTCAAACTTCTACCCGTTCTTATGGTTGAAGTCTTCTAACAAGCTCCACAACTCTGGAGCCTTGACATACTCCCTAGCTCTAAAAGAATGGGAATTCTAAGCTTAGACAGCAACTACAGGCGAAGCCTGTCTAAGATGTCTAAGCCAAAAGGTTTTAAAGACTCTTGCCAAACCTGAAAGTGAATCGGATCAGTGTTTGCCAGAGTGCTGTCGAGGTCGTAGAGAATTGCAGCTAACGTCATCTCTAGTGTTCAAAAATGCCTTGATACTGCATTAAATCTAGTGACGTAAACACAGGCAAGCAGTGAAAACACTGTTCAGCGAGTTCTAAGCGGTCTTCTCGCTCTAGCATCGCGATCAGCCTTTGACGAGCGCTAATCAAATAACGAACGTCATTGGCAGCATATTTAAGCTGTGCCTCTGACAGATTTGCAGCATTGCCCCAATCTGAGCTTTGAGCGCTTTTGTCTAACTCAACACCCACCAACTCTTGAATCAAATCTTTTAAGCCGTGTTTAGGCGAATAGGTCCGCGCTAGCTTGCTGGCAATTTTAGTGCAGAACAAGGGCGTAACGTGAATTCCTAAATAGTGGCGCAGAGTAGTGATGTCAAATCGTGCGAAGTGAAAGATCTTGGTGATCGTCGGAGCCTCTAGCAGCGTTTTGAGATTGGGTGCTTCTGTTTGTCTTTGAGCAATTCGCACGACGGTAACGCGATCGTCACCATCGCACAACTGCACGAGACAGAGACGATCGCGCTGGGGCAACAATCCCATTGTTTCGGTGTCAACGGCGATCGCGTCTGTCTGCAAATAATTTTCCAGCAGGGCGATCGAGAGATCACCGTCACAGATCTGAAAGTCTTTAGGTTCCATTTAGAAGTTGAGAATCGGCAGTAGAGACCGATCTCATATTACTATCCGCTATTTGCGAATAAAGATCTGCGTAAAGTAGATCTCTCCTTTTGCATTGCGACTGACTCCGACACCCGTCAACCCATAGGCTCCTCGAATATTTTTCAAGTGTCCAGGGCTTTTAAGCCAGCCCTCCACCGCCTGAGTGGTAGGGTCTCTGTAGCCCATATTGTAAGCAATGTTTTCGGCAGCCCCGCGATAAGGAATCGACTTCGCAATTTCTTTAACCCGCTGATCAAAGCCCTGATGACTAAACGGCACCTTCCCGGCTGCCATGTCTTGGCTATGCAGCCTTGCTTGCTGGGTCAGACTGGCTGCGATCGTCAGCGCCGAAAGCCCCTTGCTGACACGATATTGATTGATCTGCCGATAAACCGCTTGCTCAAGCGCTTGCGTCGTTGAATCTGTGCGAGCAGCTAAATTAACAGAGGCTCTAGAAGGCTGTGCGGGTATCGAACTTGTCAAACTTGTGCGGCTATCGGCATGAGCAGAAATGCCCAGACCGCCCACGATCGCCAAGGCTGCGATCGTCGCCCTAGTCAAAAGAGGTCTTAGCATGATGAAGCTTTTGTACAACGTCTTCCGTAGATAGATATCACAAATATAGCTTTTTACACTGTGACTATAATCACGCTGCTTTGATGAAGTTACTTACATTCAGCGATTTGTGATCTCAATCTCTAATCATGAGAAACTTTGAGAAGCACAAATATAGCTCTACGTAAATAGTTTAGAACAAGGGGCTTAAGCCCCTTGTTGCTTTAACGGCAACTCGCAGCGTCCTAATTCAGTTTCGTAATGCTATGTCAATGGTTTACCCCTCACATTTGAGGACGCGGATAGGGTTTGATTAAATTCGTTCCGCGATAGATGTGAAACTTATTGACTGTCACGCCTCCGCGCTGTAAGAGCACTTCTCCCAATTTTTCAAACTGCTGAAAGTAAGGCACGTATTCTGCCGCAGAATCTTCGTTGGTTTGAAACTCGTTGGAGGTTAGATATAGCCCAGTTTTGCCCAGCCACTGGTCAGCCGTTGACCAAAACGCAAAGCCACGCAGATCTTTTTTGTCAAAACAAGTGACCGGAATGGGTGCTAAAGGAGTCAACGCCATGCCGATATGTCCCGCCATGTGAAAACGATTGCTGAAGATAAAATCGGCGTTTTTAAGGGCAGCCAAAAGCTCAGGAGACTTTGCAAAATTGTGGCGAAGCTGCACTACATCTACAAGCTCAATCGAGGCATCGTTTTCAGGTGCCAAAAATCCTCCAAAAATTCCGTAGTGACTCGGTTTTTGAAGTGTTCCTAGCGTGATGTGAGAGAGTGCAGTCAGCAGCAGCATGAAAGTGGCGATCGCTGATCCCCACAGCCAGCGCTTCACGAGTTTTGGGTGCCGTTGTTGCCAGAGGGCAGCCTGTTGACCGAGAAGAGGAGTCGCGGCAAAGAAACCTGGCATCGTCCAGGTGGGCAAAATCTGCTGATAGCCTTCAATCAAAATAAACACTAGGAAAGCTGGAACAGAGAGCCAAACCACGAGCCACTGACGATCGCGCAAATTAGATAGCTCGGTGTAGACTCCAGGTTTAAACCACGATCGCACGGTGGATCGTCCGGCTCGGCTCGCCGTTGAGAGGCTGACCCACCAGAGCGGCAGTCCTATGGTAGGAAACAAATAGGCGCTATGAATGAACGCTGTCTCAATCACCTGCGAGATGCGATACCGCCTGCCAGGAATGCCGCGATTGCCTTGAAATAAAAACGAAACCCAGTCATGCTGCCAGTTCCAATACAGCACGGGGGAGAACGCGATCGTAAACAGAGCCATGCTGAGAAGAGTCCACGGCGATCGCAGTGCCGATCGATGAGCCGGACTCGTGAGGCAAAATCCGATCAGTCCAGCGCCCAACAGAACGCCGTGATATTTGCCCAGACAGGCAAGACCGACCAATAGCCCAATCACAGCCACGCGATAAGTTGGACGATAGGGCGCGTCATCTTGATCAAAAAATTCACAGGCGGCGACCCAAAGCGTCAGCGACCAGAAGACCATGAGCGGCGCATCGGGCAGCGTCAAAATACCAAAACCGATTTGAAAGATGGGCGCGATCGACGCGATCGCCAGTGTCAACACACCCGCCCGTCGAGAAAATAATTGAGTCGTCGCTCGATAGAGAAAATACAACGTTGCCGTAAACAGCAGCACTGCACCGAGTCGAATCGTCAACGGTGACACAGTTCCAGTGAGCCAAATCCCAAACTCGGTAGTCAACGCAACAAGCGGCGGATGGTCAAAATAGCTCCAATCAGGATTCAGCGTGTAGAGATAGTAATATGCTTCGTCAAACCCAGGCGGAAGCCAAAAAGCAACCAGGCTTCTAAACGCCAAACCTGCGACTAGGATTAAAATCACCGATCGGGGCAGTTGACTCCACGCTTTCTGAATGGTTTGCATCACGACTGGTTTAACACCGATAAACGAATAACCTGATAAATGCCAACCTGATTAAGCCGTTGATAACTCTGGGGCAAAATGTTTGCTTCTTTTAACGTGCGGTCGGTTGTCACCATCAATATTGATCGCTGAGTCTTTTGTTGGCGCACTTGTTCCAGGTAGGGCTTAATTTTTGCAGAGCGATTAAAGAATGTGATCGGCTGATGGGTGTAAAAGACCAGACTCGGCTTCTCAAACGAATCAGTTGCCATAACGATCGGTTCATTTGCCTGTCTGACCTGATTCACGATCTGAGCGACTTCTCTTAGCGGAAGCTGTCGCTCTATATCCAGAACTCCGATAAACGGCGTGACGAAGAATAAGATAAACGCCGCATAAGTCGCAAGATTCACGCCCCAAAACAAATGTAGTTTACGCTTGAGAATCAAGAACGTGCCACCGATCGCGCCTCCAAGCCAAATCAAAACGCCGATTTGCGGCAGTCCTGCATCTTGCATTCGCAGCCCTAGCTGAGGCATCGACGGATCGCGGTTGAGCCAATTGGGGCTGTAGAACGCCGCCGCCGCCAAGGTCATGCAGAGAGCCAAGCTGACATAGACACTCGCCTTTAAACCCCAGTTTGGAGCAGTTTCTTCGCTCTGATCACTCCACCAAAGCGAGACGAGAATCGCCGCCGCTGGAACTAAAGGCAGCGTGTAAGTAATGTATTTTGTCGCGGCGATCGTAAAAAACCCCAGCACGATCGCAAACCAGATCAGCGCAAATAATCCTAAATGACTCGATCGCGGCTGCTGTCGCCATGACCGATCTCGAAGACGATGAGCGATCGCAACGGGCAAATAAATCGACCACGGAAAGAACCCAATCAGCACAATCAGACTGTGAAAATACCACGCCCCTTGATGTTGATTCACCACATGAGTGAAGCGCCCTAAATTGTGGTAGCCAAAAAACGAGCTGATAAACACGTCTCCGTTTTGCAGATATGCCAGCACATACCACGGCACACTCAGACCCAAAAAAGTCACGATTCCCGGTACAAGTTTGATCTCTCTCAAGACCTCTCGGACTTTGCCAACGCAGATTAAAAAGATTAAGACGATCGTTCCTGGCAACACCACGCCCACAGGTCCTTTCGTCAACACTGCCAGCGCCAACCACCCATAAAATGCTAGATAAAACCGAATCTGAACCTTGGGATTCTCAGGTTGAGCATATCCCCAAAAAAAGCTCAACAAAGATCCCCCAAAACAGACACTCAGCAGCATATCTGAGTAGCCCAATCGCCCAAAGAATAGCGTTTGCAAGTTGAGGGCAAAGATCGCAGAACCCAAAAAGGGCAGAATTTTGGCGCAAGATTTGAGTTTCTGCTCAAAAAACCTCAGCGTGTAGAAGCAAAACCCAGTCAACAGCGTTCCTGAAATTGCCGACGGCAAACGCGCTGCCCACTCGTTGACCCCGATCGTGTCATAGGCGATCGCCATCAGCCAATAAATTAACGGAGGCTTATCAAATCGGGTCACTCCATTAAAGTAGGGAGTGATCCAGTCACCTGTCACCGTCATTTGACGAGCCGCTTCTGCAAACAGAGGCTCTGTTTCGTCGAGTAGCCCAGTGCTGCCCAGATGATTAAACAAAACCAGCCAACTCAGCAGCAAAATCCACAAAATCGGCAAAAAACGAGCGATGTGCGGATGCTTAGATTGAACGACGGGTGCGATCGAGCGGTCAAACTCCATACTCTTCGCCCTTCTTCAGGATTGCTCGAATCCTCTCTGCAACGTCATCAGTCTGCTCGATCATCGCCATGTGACCACAATCCGCAATCTCAAATACATTGTCGCCACGGCACCCAAATAAACGATGAAAGCTGGCGAGATGCTGCACATATTTGAGTTCCATAATCGGATCTTGAGCACCCGCAATAAAATAAACAGGCTGCTTAAGTCGAGCCACCACTTGAGGTAGACAATGCACCTCAGTTTCTGTGGTCGAGTCTAACAGTGCGCCCAGCGCTGCTTTTGAATCAGCCGCGACGAAATCGATCAACCGCTGTTGGGCCCAGGCTCGATCGAGCGTCTGCACCACGCTTGCCCGACGAAACAACCGCTCTAGAAACGGCACCTGCGGCAACCAACGAGGACGCAGCTTCACGATTTGCCTCCCAGCATTGCGAAAGCGCTCAAACTGTTCTTTAAGATAGATTCCGCCCCCGGCATTCACGCAAATCACGCCTTTGACGCGATCGGGCAGCAAATCTGCCCCCCACAGTGCAATACTTCCGCCCAGCGAGTGACCGACTAACCAGGCATTCTCAATGCCCAGTTGCTCAAGCAAATCGCCCAAATCTTGCGCGTATGCCTGCAAACTATGACCAGATTTGCTCTGACAGGGCTGCGAGTTGCCAAACCCGCGCAGATCATAAGACAGGCAAGTGTGCTCGATCGCTAACTGATCCACGATCGGCTGCCAATAATGGCGACTCAACAGCCAGCCGTGGATAAACACCAAAACCTCAGACGAATTTATGGGAGCCGTCAACTCATAAGCGTGCGGCGAACCCATTACATGAATGGTAGGCATCATTTCATCCTACCGTGAAGCCGATCCCAAACCTCTAAAACCGTCTTCCCAACAACCGCTGCTTCACGCCTTCTGCAATTTTTTGCCCTAAATACTCCGGGATCAAACTCTCGTTGGGACCCAGTAAATAAAGAATTAACCGCGTTCGCCCTCGCCACACTAACAGATTGGCGTTGACCACTAATAAGTCTTCTTGCCAAATCGCATACATGACTTTATAAAACAACCCTGGCTGGTTATCGGCTTCAATCAACAGCGCAGGTAAATGAAACACCGGATCGACATAAAATTCGGCTTCGACTTGCTCTAAGCCAGCGTCTAGATTAAACTCGACCGCCAGCATTTCTTCAACCTCAAACCGCCCCGCCAAGGCTTCTCGAACGGCTCGACAGACGTTTTCAGAAGTTTTATCGGTCAGTGCTTTGCCGCTTCGAGACACAATCAGCTTAATAAACACCAGCATGGGCGGGTAAATCTGCCCATATAAGCTCAAGCTATGAATGGTCAAACCGTAGGCAGCTAACACCCCAAAAATGTCGCTCAACAAGAAAGACTGGTTGCGGTAAGCAAAGTGAAGGGCGCTTTTGCTGCCTTCTGCTTTTAGCTCAATGACCGCTTGGCGCGTCTTATAAAGATGGTAAGCAAGCCTGAGATTTTGCAGTTGAATTTCACTGCTGACAAATTGCTCATAAAACTGAGGAAACGCTCGATTGAAGCGCTTTAGCAATTCTACAGTCGTTGGTTTTAAGCCCGGAGCCATAAGGTGCAGAAATTCTTGCTAGATTAAAAGAATAGAGGAAAGATAAAGAACAGCGTCTGGTAAAAGCAACTTTAACGTCAATTTGTTACAAATCGGGATGAATTTTCTAGTTTCGATCGACCTATGGTTAACTGAAGGCATTTGCTTCCTCTGAGAAAGCTATCGGGAGAGAAGGCCGAGCGATATACTGTCTAATACTGCTTCATATTTATTACCTTCACCACACGCTTGCATGGGTTTCTGGAAGAGCTTATTTAGTGGAACGGATGCCTCCCCTGCCCCCAAGGCAGCCCCAATGGAGCGATATGTCGGCGATGAGGCAGACGATCGCTCCACCAATCGCATTTTCTTTAGCACTGAACGGGATCTTGACCTGTATGAGCTAGAAGAGTTGTGTGATGCGGTGGGCTGGTCACGTCGCCCCCTGCGAAAGGTCAAAAAAGCCATTCAGCATAGTTTTTTGGTTGTTTCAATGTGGGAACAGCGAGGCGCACAACGGCGGCTGATTGGGTTTTCTCGCGCCACCTCTGACCATGCCTTTAACGCCACCGTTTGGGATGTGGTCGTCCATCCAGACTTCCAGGGGAAGGGAATGGGCAAAGCATTGATGAAATACATGATTAAGAAGCTACGCGGCGAAGACATTAGCAACATTACGCTGTTTGCCGATCCTCAGGTCGTTAATTTTTATCGTAATTTAGGGTTTATGTCTGATCCAGAAGGCATCAAAGGAATGTTCTGGTATCCAGACTAGCTAAGGGTTCCCTCATTGGAGTGGGAGGGAGACGTAGGGTAGAAAAACTTTGAGTTGGTTGTTCTGAAGTTATCGGCGAAGATGCTACCAAACGCCCTTGGCTTAATGCTCAGAACCGAGTGAGTAGACCGGAGAGGCTGAAGCTTCGATCCCTATGAATTATCCCCCTGAAGAAGAATTAAGACTATTTGTTATCGAAGCCAAAAGACTTGTAAATAAGTCGTTCTATCAACATTTCAACTCTGGCGAAGAAATCGGTTTTTCAGATGGTTCTGTTCCTGAAAACACACCTACATTAGAACAGCTTGAGTCTTACCTTCTTCACTTTCGCAAGTTTATTCAAAAGAATGATCGTGTCTATGTTCATTTTGTGAATCAATACGTTCGTGAGCTTGCAAGAGATCAGCCTGTTCTCATCAGCCACTGGAATACGGTATACATAACTTTCCAGGAGTTGCTAGAAGCCAAAGCCTTGACTGGCAAGGTTATCACTCATGTTTCAGAAATTCCTGATCTGTCGTTGCTTGATCTCTTTAAAGCTAGAACTTTCGGTGACTTGTCACATCTTGATCCTAAAAAGCAAGCACTCCATCAAAAGCTCTCTTCAACGGGTCAGCTAGATGCTTTGTATCGATTTGAATATTACGGCTTCTTGTTTGAGGCTGGGGAGCTTATTGCTGAAATGGCAGACTTTTGCATCAGGCTACTGCAATCTTTGAACAATCAGATATGATTTAGGCGTGAAGTTTGAGTGAGATCGGTCAAAAGCAGCCGCCAATTTTAAGAATCATGGTGTTAGCTTTGAAAAAGCAAAAACTGTATTCGACAACCCTCCGGCAGTTATTTTTGATGATGAGACGCACTCTACAGATGAGCGGAGAAAAATCATTATTGGTCATTCTCAACAAAATCGCTTGCTGTTAATTGCCTTTACCGATCGCTCCGATAATGTCCGTATTATTAGCGCTCGTCTAGCTACTCGTAAGGAACGTGAGGATTATGAGCAAAACGACCTCTGATCGCGCAACGAATCCCGGAGATGAGCTTCTAGCAGAGTACCGCTTTGATTACCAGAAGGCGAGACCTAACCGCTTTGCTGCTCAGAGCCGAACACAAAAGTTGACGGTTGTGGTTTTGGATGAAGATGTGGCTCAGGTTTTCACAACGCCCGAATCAGTTAACAAAGTGCTAAGAGCGCTGATTGAATCGATGCCACAGTCAGCAGGTGACGAGACAGCCTAAACTGCGCTGCAACAAACTGCTTAAGCTTTGTGGTGCTCTGCAAGCCGTCTGCTTTGGGGGTTCAGGTTAGCCCAGCATTCGCGCTTGTCGGCTCCACTGCTCGACCTCTCCAATTTCAGGGCATAAGTCTCGACGTTGCAGAGTTGCAACTTGCAGCTTGAGCATTTGGCGATGCAAGCGATCGAGCGGGGTCTGAGCAAGCTGAGTCGGTGAAGCCACACCAGCATGAAGCAGCAAGCCGCAATATTGACAGCCCACCCCCGGAATTCTAGCCAGATCTGCAAGCGCCACCCATTTGTTCACATGTCGAATCGGGATTTGTAGCTGACCTGCTAGTTGATTGCGGGTTTCAGCCGTTTTGCCTTGGTTAAATAGCTGTAGCGTGGTGTGAATGCCGCAGGCGATTAAACGGGTGTGATCGTCAGTGCTCAGACCAGGGAGGAGGGCGATCGCCCAATCTGCCGAGGCGATTCCCTTAGAGTCAGCAGGGCGGGGCGCTCTGTTGGGGCTTTGCGAAAGCCGATGAGAATAGGGTTTCACAAAAATGCCTCAGTTGAAGATCAGGCATTCAGTCTAGCGGACTTCTTAGATGAATATGTATGCAAGGTGAAAAGCAAGCTATACTAACTAAGTGCACAACGGGATGTAGCGCAGCTTGGTAGCGCGCCTGCTTTGGGAGCAGGATGCCGCAGGTTCGAATCCTGTCATCCCGATTTTTATTAGACTCCTTGAGTGTCACGGCTTCAGGGAGTTTTTTGATTCTAAAAGTTCTGGCTGTAGTTCTGTTAAAAATACTTTGTTTTTAGCACCCGATCGCTAAAAAATCTGAGTAGATTGCAGGTGGCTCGAACCGTTTTGTCGTCAGGTATAAACGGCTGAGATGCTGAAATTCGCTAAATTGGTGTTAATATCTCCAAGACTCGAATCAGTCAGTGTCTAATGTCAACTCACCCAGAAATGCCGCTTTCAACCCTCTCATGTGCATTCTGGAACTATCCACTCGTCAAACCTGTCACCCATTGCTGAGACTTCAACCCTGTCAACTTTAGAGGTGCGAACCTGTTGTAATTTTGAGCCTGCTGAAGATCTAAGTCTATGGATGTGCTTAAACGATTTTGATGAGTCGTATCAAAATCCAGTCAACAATTGCAGACGTTGAATAAGAGGAGTGAAACCAGCCAAATGAGGAAATAATCGGTCGCAGTCGGCTCTAATTTCTTCCTCATTTTTGATTTGGTTTTGATGTCGTTATTAATGCTAGGAGCAATCATGAAATCATTGGTTCGTTGGAGTGCTACGGTTGGTTTAGTCGGAACGACGATCGTCGCGTCTCTTGTAGGGGCAGGTCTGCGGGTGCTAGCGTTGACCCCAGAGCAGATTGTGCAAAAGCTTCGCCCCGTGCCGATGTTTACGATCGCCAATTCTCAGGGTGCGCCTTTAGTCGCTTCACCTCCCAATGGTCAAAAAGGTAGCCCGGTTGCTGGAGTGTTTGTGAGCCAGAGAGATGCTCAAGCGTTTTTAGAAACGCTAAAAAGCAAAAACCCCAGTCTGGCGAAAGAAGTGAAAGTGGTGCCTGTGTCGCTGGCAGAGGTTTATCAACTTGTGCAATCAAACCAGGGCAAGCCTGATCAACTCGATTTTGCCTATGTGCCGACCAAGCAGCAGCTAGATTCGGCGGTTGCGGTGCTGAAGGTGGGGGATAGTAAAGTCACTCAGTTTAACGGCACTCCGTTATTTGTGGCACGGGCTGGCAAAGAAAAAGGATTTCTGACGATTCAGCAGGGCGAGAAGTCGGTGATTCCGATGTTCTTTAATAAAGAAGAGCTGCAAACTCTGCTCGATCGCTTCAAACAACAGCAGCCCAATCTGGCTTCTAGCATTGACATTCAAGTCTTTCCATTAGAAGGCGTGGTCGAAGCGATGAAAAAGCAGAATGATCCACAGCTCGACAAAGTTGTGTTGATTCCGCCGAGAGAGTCGATCGAGTTTGTGCGATCGCTGGCACCTGCTCAGGGCGGACAGGCTCCGGCAGCACAGCCTAAGAAGTAAATTTCGCGGGTCATTCGTACTCAATTAAAGAACCGATGACCTGTGAGATTTCTGGATTAGATCTATGGCAGTGGCGACGAGAGGCTCAAGCTTCTGCGATCGACGCTGCCATTTTGCCGTCTGAGGTCGATTGGCTGCTGCAAGAGTTAGCAGGACTCGATCGCTTACCACTGCGGCTAGAGTCATTTAAGTATCAATCTCGAATCAAATTAAAGATTCCGTTTTTAGAATTAAAACAACGTTGGCAGCAACGGATCGACCAACGAGTTCCGATTCAATATTTAGCGGGATCGACTCCGTGGCGCACCTTCACGTTGAGCGTCTCTCCGGCAGTGTTAATTCCTCGCCCTGAAACAGAGGAGCTAATTGATTTAGCGATCGCGGCGACCATTCTGAATCCGGCACTCAAAACAGGAGATTGGGCAGATTTGGGAACGGGAAGTGGCGCGATCGCGATGGGTCTTGCCGATGTGTTTCCAAACACGATCGTTCATGCCGTAGATTGCAGCAGTGAGGCATTGGCGATCGCGCAACAAAATGCTCAGGATCTTGGGTTCGGCGATCGTATTCAGTTTTATCAAGGTAATTGGCTAGAACCCTTGGAGTTTCTCAAAGGCAAACTAAGCGGACTGGTCTCAAATCCGCCTTATATTCCCAGTCAAATGGTGCGAGAACTTCAGCCAGAAGTGACGAATCACGAGCCGCATCTCGCTCTTGACGGCGGCTCTGACGGGTTGGACTGTATTCGTCACCTCGTCACGACGGCTCCTAGCTATCTGCGGCTTGGCGGCGTTTGGATGGTTGAAATGATGGCAGGTCAAGCGGATGCCGTGACTCGATTGCTGACCGATCAGGGGAGTTATGGCAAGATTCAAATTCACCGAGATTTAGCAGGGATTGAGCGATTTGCAACTGCGATCGTCCTCCAAAGTTGACTTATAAATGGATACAGGATTACATTACTAATTCTGTAAGCTTAGGAATCGTGCTGAGATAAAGGGAGCGTCATTGCTATTCTTGAATGCGATCGTAATGAGAGGCTAAATCGTGAACGTCACTATTCATCCTCACGCTCACGCTAGATTGGTGGAACGAGGGGTAACTGTTGAAGAAGTTATTGCGACTGTTGAGAGCGGAAAAGCAGCCCAAGCTGACTTTGATCGCACTCGATTTCGTCGCCGCTTTCCCTTCAACGCAGAATGGAGACAAAAGATCTACGCAGTTAAGCAAATTGATGCGATCGCGGCTGAAACTGAGCCAGAAGAGTGGCTTGTCATTACCGTTATCGTCAAATTCTTCTGATACCACAGACTGATCAAGTTAGACTAAAAGCACTAAATTCCGGCAATGGGAATACCCTTATGAAACTCTCTTACGATCCTCGATACAATATTGCTTACATCTCTCTTAGAGACAAAACAGAGCAAGTTGAGACGATCGAAGTTAGCAGCGAGATGAACATCGATCTGGCTCCAGACGGCACTATTTACGGAATTGAACTGCTTAACGCCAATCAGCAACTCGGAAACGCCGATCAATCAAACCTAATTGTTGTGAATGAAGCATTGGGAGAATCATCAGAAATCAAGTTGTCTCTCAATTAGATATAGCTAGCGTCTCCTCTACCATTCCCGGAGGTAATCATTTTCAGTTTTTGATCGAAAAGTCTATCGATCGCTCCTAAGCTAATCAGCATTCACAACTGAGATATGATCGCGCCTACAAGCTATCTGAAAAGCGATGAACTACCAAAACATCATCACGATCGAACCTGGCAAACGCAGTGGAAAACCCTGCATCCGAGGAATGCGAATCACGGTTTATGATGTGCTGTCTTACCTCGCTTCGGGCATGACTTACCAAGAGATCTTAGAAGACTTCCCATACTTAACGCAGGAAGATATTTTCGCCTGTTTGAGCTATGCAGCCGATCGAGAGCGACAAACCCTCGTTGCTCAAGCATGAAACTTCTGTTTGATCAAAACCTGTCGCCTCGGTTAGTTGATTGTCTCGCTAACTTATATCCCAATTCAAAACACGTTTACGATGTTGAGCTTGATCAATCAACTGATCTACTTTTGTGGGCTTACGCTCAACAACATGACTTCATCATCGTTACGAGAGATGCAGACTTTAATGAGATCAGCTTAATTCAGGGATTTCCGCCTAAAGTTGTCTGGATTCGTCGTGGAAATTGTTCCACTCAGGCGATCGAGTTGATGCTGCGGTTGCACTTCGAGACTATTCAATATCTCAACGAAAACCCCAACGCTGGGATATTGACCCTGTTTTAGAATGAAAAACCACCCTATCAACGTGTTTTAAGCTGACCCTTATCTAGATTGATAGCCCTTTTCCTGTGGGAAAAGGGCTATCAAAGCTAGTTTGTGCAAACTAAAAGTCGGTCAGCTTATCGCGAGGATGATCAAGGCATCGCTAACAGATGGAAACCTTATTCCTCTGGTTCTTTGACTAAGGCTGTGTGCGCCGATCGAGCCAACTGTCTAATCTGCTCTAGGTCAAGCGGAATCAGCCCATTTTCTAGACTTAGCCATAGCAGATACTCAATGTTTCCGGCAGGTCCAACGAGGGGCGACCAGGTGAGTCCGCGATAGCTCCAGCCGAGCTGTTGGGCAGTTTGCAAGACTTGGAAGATGGCTCCCGCTTGGTCTTTAGGATCGCGAACGACACCTTTTTTGCCGACTCGATCGCGCCCAACTTCAAACTGGGGCTTGACGAGCAGCAGCATCTCGCGCGGCGCTTGCAGCAGGTTCCACATCGCTGGCAGCACTTTTGTCAGGGAGATAAATGACACATCGACCACACCCAAATCGGGACGGGGCTGATCGGGGGTATATAAATCTTCTGGGCTGAGATTTCGCAGGTTTGTGCGTTCTCGTAAAATGACGCGGGGATCTTGTCTGAGCTTCCAGGCGACTTGCCCGTAGCCTACGTCAATGCCGTACACCAATTTTGCACCCGCTTGCAGCAGACAATCTGTAAAACCTCCGGTTGAGATGCCGCCATCGAGACAAGTTCGATCGCTGACCTCAATCTCAAAACCTTGCAGCGCTTTAATCAGCTTTTCGCCACCACGGGAGACATAGGGCGATCGCTGCTTGATTTGAATCTCGGCGCTGATGTTGACTTCGGTGCCGGGTTTGTCGATGAGTTGGCGATCGACCATGACTTCTCCGGCTTGAATCAGGCGTTGTGCCTGTTGGCGAGAGTCACAGAGAGCACGATCAACCAGGAGAGTGTCGAGGCGTTGTTTCAAGAGATTAAGGGTTGAGTTCTGAATAGTAATAATAGCGAGGACGGTTGCGGTTTGAGGAGAAATCGTTCCTGTATCAGATAGGAAATTTCTAACTTGAAGGGTGATCGTTCGTGCTCAAAGCGAGAAGTTTCGTGCTCAGAACACGATCGTTCCTGTCCAAAGTGAGAATGTTGCAGCTTGGAAGGCGATCGTTCGGGTTTGAAGTGAGAATGTTGCGGTTTGAAGGGCGATCGTTTGTGCTCAAAGCGAGAAGCTTCGTGTTCAGAACACGATCGTTCGGGTTTGAAGTGAGAATGTTGCGGTTTGAAGGGCGATCGTTCAGCTTCACAAAGCGATCGTTCCTCTCTAAGAGGTCGTTTGTGTCACTTTCTTGCGAAGAAGTGCAAGATTTTCTCGCACCGTTTGGGTGCTGGGATGGTTGGCTCCTAGCATTTTCTCTAGTATTGCTAATGCCCGACTACAGAGCGGTTCGGCTTCCTCATAGCCTCCTTGTGAATTGTACAGTGATGCCAAATTGTTGAGACTGCTTGCCACATCAGGATGATTCTCTCCCAAAAGTGATCGTCTTAATTGCAGGGCTTGAAGATAAAGCGGTTCAGCTTCCTCGTAGCGTTCCTGTGACTCGTACAGTCCTGCCAAATTGTTGAGGCTGGTTGCTATATTGGGATGATTTTCTCCCAGGAGTGATCGTCCTAATTCCAGAGCTTGCAGAAAGAGCGGTTCAGCCTCCTCATAGCGTCCCTGTAATTTGTACAGGTATGCCAAATTGTTGAGGCTACTTGCTATATCGGAATGATTCTTTCCCAAAAGCGATCGTCTTGATTCCAAAGCTTGCAGAAGGAGCGGTTCAGCCTCCTCGTAACGTCCCTGTGACTTGTACAGTGCTGCCAAATTGTTAAGGCTGCTTGCCACATCGGGATGGTCTTCTCCCAAGAGCCATCGCCCTAATTCCAGAGCTTGCAGAAAGAGCGGTTCAGCCTCCTCGTAACGTCCCTGTGACTCGTAGAGGTATCCCAACCAAGCTAGACTGCTTGCTAAATTTCCTTCTTGACCGATCGCTCCTTGTCGCTCGATCGCTTTGCAAAAATAATCAATTGCCGTCTCTTGTTCTTGCCGATAGTCGATCGTCTCTCCCCGTCCTGCTCTGCCAGCATAGAGCCGCCCCATTTGGTTATACAGCGTCGCCAGCAGCAGATCGTCGGGGTGTGTTTGCTCAGTTTGGGCGATCAGCGCTTGCAACTCTGCCAGGGGCAACAGAATATCATCGTCGTTTGCCAGTCCCAGTTCTGCCAAAATGGGCTGAAACGATTCAAGCTGAGAACTCTTTACCGCCGCAGTTTGGCGTGACTTAAACCGAAACACCCCTTTGCGCCAACCCCAAAAATCGGGCGCTTTTCGCTCCATCTGCGTCAATAGTTGCGTCGTCACCCACAGCACGATCGGGAACCGAAACTCTGGCAACGCCTCCCGCGTCCACTGCAAATAGCCAAAAAAAGCATCCTGTTCCGACTTTTCTTCACCCAACTGCAAAAAATAAAGCTGCTCTGCCCCAGTCAGCATCACCACCGATCGACCGCCCTCACGCAGATAATCATCAGTCTGCATTTTTTGCAAAATCGTCATTTTAAGACTCGGTTCTCCCCGAATCAATGAAAGTCGATAGCAGCGAATATCTGACTGCAAATCTGCCTCAAGTCGAGCAATTAATTCATCCCGAAACTGACCGTTATCACAGTCCGCAATCAGCACACTAAAAACCCCTTGACTCGCCTCGATCGTGACGAGCAAATCTTCATACGCCTCCAGGTTTCCTGCATCCAGTGCGGCTACGTCGGACATTAGATTAGATTCCTATCGGTTAATAACTCAACCACGATCGGGTGTACGTCATACCAGGTTCTATGATTGCGATATTCTAAAACATGCAGCCCGTGCAGCAAGTCTAAAAACTCTTTTTGCGTCGAATCGTCGGGCATTAATTCGGTATAAACCTTGGGCAAAATCTCGTAATCAACCTTTCCTAGTCGAATCGAAAAATCATTCCGCAGTTTGTTGACTGCTTCTTCTAAAATTGCATCATCAATGACGATCGTCTGCGTCGGATCACGACGAATTAACCGCAGACAGATGCGACAGCACTCGTTCGCAATCCGAATTAGCTCTCGTAAAACGCCGCCACTGTAGCGAATCATCTTTTCCGCAACCTGCCTGTCTAAGAGATGATCTGGAATTCGCTTGTGGAGAATCTCACACAAAATATCGATGA
>JBBQYE010000003.1:0-32701 GCA_038208945.1 Leptolyngbyales cyanobacterium
AAGAAAATCAGTAGACCGCCTAATTTGTCACCAGCCCCAAGAGTCAGGTTCGCCTTTAAAGGGTCCAACAATATCACTCGTCACCCAACCACCGTAGAAGTTTCCCGGCTGCGGTATGACTTTCTCACCATCGACATAACATGCATCCATCGGGGCAGCGTAGAAGGCGACATAATGCTCGATCGCTGCAAACTCAGGAGTCGGTTCGGCATAATACCAGGCGACATCTGCCGCCTGTTGGTCGCCCACAACTACTGTGTAATAGCTTCCCGATCCTTTCCATTCGCAGTAGGTCGATCGAGGAGACGCAACTAAATACTGCATCTGAATATCGTCAGGCGGAATGTAATAAACCGGAGGATGACTGGTTTCTAACACCCGCATCGCCCGTCGCGTATCGGCAATCACCTCGCCATTAAACACGACTTGAATCGGCTTTTCAGTCAGCTCTAATCGAGGCGGACGGGGATAGTCCCAAACAGATTCTTGACCAAGTTGCGGAGGAATGGGTTGAGGACGCATGAAAACACTCCCGAAACGCTAAAGGGACACGATCGCATCGCGTCCCTTCATTTACTCTCTATTCAAACCCGTTGTCTAGACTTACCAAAGGGCACGAACGCCACCACTTCCACTACTAGGAGTCGAAGACGGTGTGGTGGTTGTGCTGTCAGGAGTCGAAGACGGCATCGTCGTGCTGTCAGGAGTCATTGGCATCGTCATGTTGCCAGGAGTCGAAGATGGCATCGTCATAGTGCCGGGAGTCATTGGCGTAGTCATGTTGCCAGGAGTGCCAGGGATGCTGCTGGGAGTCGTTGTAGAATCGGTAGGATTGCCACCAGCAGGAGAGATAGAGCCACCCCGAACCGGAGTAGGCATACTCGTTCCACTCGGCATCATAGAGCCACCAGACGATGGAACCACTACATCAGCGCCAGAGCCACCAGAGCCACTTGGAGCCGCCGAAGGATTGGTCGGGGTTCCGCTAGGAGCTGCGCTCGGTGAAGACGAGCCATTCGAGCTACCAGGGGTCGATCGGTTTTGAGTCGGTCCAATGTTAGAAGGCTCCGCTGTCGGAGCCGCCGAAGGATTGGTCGGGGTTCCACTAGGGGTTGCGCTACCTGCTCCACCCGGTGTGCCGCTTCTATCTAAGTTTTGGAAAGTACCCGTCGATTGAGAAATGCGACTGTAGGGGGCTTCGTTAAAGATACTGGGGTTAGGATTGACTTTTGAGACAGGGTTGGCTGAGAAAGCAGGAAACGCGATGAGAGAGCTAACCCCTGCAAGTCCTAAAGTTCCCGCAAGTTTAGCGATAGCGCGTCTGTTCATTCCGTTCATGTTTATCTCCTTACTGTTAATGATCTGCAACCTTAGAGGCTGCCTTTATAAGAGCCGAACTGACGACTCTTCACTGCACAAATAATCTGAGTTGAGACCATTGCCACTTGCTCGAAGTGTAAAGATTCGTGGGTTATGAATACTCTCTCTGGAGATATAGATCAATTTTTCTAAAGAATCAGTTTTGGCAGTTATTTCACAACCTTAACCACTGTGCCGATGTTGACTTTCTCGAATAGCTCTGCGGCATCTTTGACATACATCCGCACACAGCCGTGAGAAGCCGCTTTTCCAACCGATAGCGGTGTGGGTGTGCCGTGGAACCCGATCGAGTTTCTCCCATCTGTCCAAAATCCAAGCCAATAGCCTCCTAAAGGATTTTCAGGGTCTTTGCCCGGAACCTTCTCACCCGTAAAAGGGTGTACCCAAATCGGGTTTCTGACTTTTTGCCTAACTCGAAAGCTGCCAGTCGGCGTTTCCCATCCAGGGCGACCTACAGCGATCGGATAGGTTTTAACTTTCACATCTCCCTGATAAAGCGTGACCTGACGCTTGCTGAGGCGAATCTCTAATCGCAGAGGCTGAGCACTAGGCTGGACTTGAGAAGGATTAAAAGATTGAGTTTGAATAGGCTCGATCGCCCGTCCTATTTGAGGAATTGTGAGTGCGGCGATCGTCCCCAACATGCCCATCAGCCTAACAGAATGCTTCAACATCAACAAATTCGATAAAACTACTTTGATGAGCGAAACAGGTTGAGCGGTCTTTGATCATCTAGCTAGGGGAGGATGCTCGTCAAATGCCACTCTCTAAATGCCATAGCCCTTTCGATATGGGTTATTGGAATTAGAGGAGGCATATTCCATTTGGGAGACGATTTATCGAACCGTCTCTACGGAGTTGTGGTGAGGAATTGTTTGAGACTCAATAGGGTGATGGTTTGCCCTAATCGAATCGGTAAGACTGAAATGCCTTCGATACGCGACTGCACCCAGCCTTCGCCCCACGCCCATTCGTGAAAGCCATCAATTCCTTGACTGAGCAAAAACCGCACTCGGTTGGGTTCTGCAATCTCGACCTGATGTTGAATGGCGATCGCGCCCGCCCAACTTGTAAAGGTCAAACCGGGATGCACTGCGTCAGGTAACCCACTTGAAAATCGCTCAAACCAAATCCACCTCGAATATTGAGCGGGATTGGCGAGGCTTTTGCGAAGCGCTGCTTCAGATGCGCTGACTTCAATCCGCAGGCTGCTTTGTTGAAACGTACCAAACATCAGGTTACTCAGAGTGGGGAATGAATTTAGTATGGCAAACGATACCGTTTAGCGACTGCCAAACTCTAAATCTCGTCTGCCCTCAAGAGCGCGCGCCAGCGTCAGCTCGTCAGCATATTCTAAGTCACCGCCCATCGGCAGACCAAACGCAATCCGAGTCACCCGCGTAAAGGGCTTGAGGAGATGACCCACAAACAGAGTCGTCGTCTCACCTTCAACCGTGGGGCTGATCGCGAGAATCACCTCATCAATTTTCTGTTGACTGACGCGCCTCTGCAACGCATGAATGTTTAGCTGATCGGGACCGATGCCATCGATCGGAGAGATCAACCCACCTAAAACGTGATATTTCCCTCGGTATTCACGGGTTTTTTCTAACGCGATTACGTCTCTAGAGTCAGAGACGACGCAAATCGTGCTGCTGTCTCGGTTGGGAGCGCGGCAAATATCGCAAACGGGTTCTGCTGACAAATGAAAGCACACCGAACAGAAGCCCACTTGCAGTTTGGCTTCCATCAATGCCTGGGCGAGTGCCTTCACTTCTTCTTCGGGGCGCTTGAGAATATAGAGTGCAAGCCGTTGGGCTGTTTTAGGACCAACACCAGGGAGATGTTGAAGATGCTCAATTAACCGAGCGAGGGGGCGTGTGTAAACCGTTGTCTTTCCTCCGATTCTGTCAAGATCCTAGCGCATGAAGCGGGGGTTTTGCTTAACCGGGAGGCCAAGTCAGCGATCGTCCGCCAAGGATGTGTAAATGTAGATGGTTAACAGTTTGTCCTCCGTCGTCGCCTGTGTTGATCACCACTCGATAGCCATTCGTGAGTCCAACCTGTTGAGCAACGCGTTTGGCGGTCAGCAGCAGGTGTCCCATGAGAGCGTGATCGGCGGATTCTGCGTCAGAGAGTCTGGCGATCGCTTGTTTAGGAATCACCAAAATATGAGTCGGCGCTTGCGGATTCACGTCGCGAAAGGCGAGGGCGAGATTATCTTCATAAACAATGTCGGCAGGAATCTCTTTGCGGATAATTTTGCCAAAAATAGTGTCGTTGGTGTCACTCATGCTGATATTAAGCCAGGTGTTGCGGGTAGTCGCACCTAATTCTAAGGGCAAACGTTGACGAAACTAAATCCATCGCAGCAGCCAAAAGTTACCGATCTGAATCTGCCACATTCGTAAGTTGTATTGCCATTCAAACAGAGGCAACCCCAAATAGACGGGCATCCAGAAGACAAAAGAGACTAGCACGATCGCGATCGTCCACGTTGCCCGACTTCTCAATCGAGGCGTATTGCTGCGAAACCAGCGATCGACCAACCAAGCCAACGCCAGCGACGCAAACACCGAAGACCCCATGTAGTGATAGAGAAACACGCAGCGAGTCACGCGCACCCACGGCAAAAGATTGGCGGCGTAGTTGACGACAAGAAACAGCCCGATCCAGATTTCGTTAGGAGGCAATAACCCGATTTGCTGATGCGGGGTAAGCGTTTCGGCAGGGCTGGTCAAGGAGTTAAAATTCTCGATCAGAATCCAGGTCAGAAGGGCGATCGCTCCCGCCGAAAACCACCACAAAAACGGGTTTCCCATCGCATGAACGTCATAGATCACGCTTCCTGAAGTGACGGCTGAGGCAGTGCCACTCGCCGGAATTGGAGCCGTCAAACTACTCGCAACTTGATAAAAATAAGCGACGGGGCGCTGCATCCAAATCCAGCCGACCCACGTTGAGCAATAGGGATGAACCGTCGGACCACTGCCCACCCGCTCGTGATATGCCAAAATCTGTTTCTGCACTTCCCAGAAGCCAAAGTCGCGGCTGAGATTGAGATGCGGAATCCAGATCAGGCGGTAAAAAATAGCGGGAATGGCTCCCAAAGTGAGCAGCACATAGAACGGATTGAGACGCGCCAAACGGTAAAGCGGTGTGGCATCGGAGGGAGGGGACGATCGCGCCATCATTCTCACGAGTCGAATTGCCCAAGCAATTCCCCAGAGCAGATATACGCCCAACAAAAACCACAAGCCATTCCACTTAATTGACGCGGAGGCACCAAAAAACAGCCCCGCAAGCCCCATCCACAGCAGCCATTTTTTGCCCGGTGCATTCAGTGCTTTGAGAAAAAACCACTGTCCCAACAGCCCAAATATCACGAGATAAACGTTGTTAAGGGCATAGCGAGACTCGACGAGAAAGAGTCCGTCAGCAGCGGCAAACAGTCCGGCAATCAGGGCGTAGCTGCGACGACGACTTAGCTCATAGGCGATCGCCGCCACCACTAACGGAATAAAGGAACCAGTCAGCGCGTTTAGCCAGCGATAGCTCCAAGTGCTCAGAGAAGACCCCGCCAGCGTATTCATCGTGTCTTTGCCAACCGGGAGTTGATTGCCGAGCCAGATGCCGATCGCGATCAGATATTTGCTCAGAGGCGGATGCCCATCAAAAAACGGTGTGTGCGTCAAATAATTGTGGGCGAACTTGACGTAATAAACCTCATCAAAAACCAGGGCATTGAATCGCCCTAGCCCCCAAAACCGCAGGCACAGCGACCCAATGAATAACCCCACCAATCCCAGCCACAGCCAGACTTTGTTTTGCTCGATCGGCTTCATCAACCCACTCATATCAGACGCTCAAACGCTTCCAACATTTCAGCATACGTTAGTGCAAACTCGACGATAAAGTCAGTAGACCACTCGGCTCAGTTCACCCTAAAGCAAACCTTATCAATTTTTGACTAACTAGGAACAAAACTGATGAAATGTCGTCTTCTGGCTAGGTTGTTCCTTGAAATCAGACTTGAGCGACTGCAAACTTAAGACTACCCGTGGCTAAACCCGATCGGAGCTATCTGCCATGATTCGTGTATTACTCGTCGATGACCAAAACCTGATTCGTGAAGGCTTAAAGGCGTTGCTCAATCAGGAGCAAGATTTGCAAGTGGTAGGAGACGCAAATACACAACAAAGCGCGATTGACCAGGTAGAAGCGCTACATCCAGATGTTGTTCTCATTGATCCCTGCTTTGCTAAGACAGAAGGCATCGCCACGACCGAAACCATCTGTCAGCGATTTCCTGATACTCAAGTTTTGATCTTGACCGATTCAAATGACTCAGAATCTGTGAACACTGCCCTTAGATTTGGGGCAAAGGGCTATCTTCTTAAAGACTTGTGCCCCGATGAGTTAGCCAACGCTGTGCGATCGATTCACAAAGGCTATACCCAACTCAGTCCCGGAATTCTCTCTAAACTCTTAGGAACGTCTGACGAATCGGCTCCACCGCCCATTGCTTATGTCAGCAATGCCACTTCAAATGTCGTAGCGTTCAACTCAGCGCAGCGTCGATCGTCCTCGCTTCCGCCTGGGTTCACCAAACTCACCACCAGAGAACGGCAAGTTTTGAGACTGATTGCGTCTGGCTCAAGCAACAAAGAGATCTCTCGATCACTCGAAATCTCAGAAGGCACGGTCAAAAACCACGTCGCCAGCATTTTGGGGCGACTGAATTTGCGCGATCGTACCCAAGCCGCAATTATTGCCAACTCTGTTATGCCGATGCTCAATTAGCGCGACTAAATACGTCGTCTTCTCAGTTCTGTGGTACAAGAAAGCTCTTAGACCCGAACAAAGCAATCACCACCCAGCTTGAGGAGACGACCAAGATGATGATTCACGTAATGCAGGAGATGACAAGCTGGCTCGTTGGCATGACTCACTGGAGCGATGTGCTGCAAACGCTGCACTGGCAGTTGCCGCATGATTGGGTCGTGCTTGCCCAGCAGTTTAAAGAAACCGATTTGGGCGGCGATGTCAGCAAAGCCTGGAATCAGTTTGTCAGAACTGGGCAAGTCTGGGCGTTTTTGGTCGGACTGATTTTGGGATACCTTGTGAGGGCAATGACTACTTACGGCTAGTCAGACGCTTCCTCATGATCGCTGACACACTCACCCAGATGGCTAGAATCGGTTTCGGCTCCTCTGGTATAGTCGAGTGTCCCTCATCGCAATCCAGAGAGGATTTCTCTTGACGAACCCCAATCAGCCCCCCAAAGCGAACCCTGCCCAAACCTGGAGTCAGCGATTTGAGTCAGCCTTGCATCCTGCGATCGCTGAGTTTAACGCCAGCATCAAATTTGATATCGAGCTGATCGAATACGATTTGACTGGCTCTCAGGCACACGCCGAAATGCTAGCCAAGACAGGCATCATTTCGACAGAAGAAGGAGAGCAACTGGTTCGGGGGCTTGAGCAAATTCGTCAAGACTATCGCCAGGGCAACTTCAACCCCGGCACTGATGCGGAAGATGTCCATTTTGCGGTCGAGCGGCGATTGACAGAGTTGGTCGGTGATGTGGGCAAAAAGCTGCACACGGCTCGATCTCGCAATGATCAGGTCGGCACTGATACTCGTCTATACTTACGCGATCAAATTCAGCAGATTCGTCAGCAGATTCGCCAGTTTCAAGAGGTCTTGCTGAGTCTAGCAAGTCAGAACGTCAAGACGCTGATTCCTGGCTACACTCACTTGCAGCGAGCACAGCCGATTAGTTTGGCACATCATCTTCTGGCTTATTTTGAGATGACGCAGCGAGATTGGCAGCGCTTAGGTGAGATTTATCAGCGTGTAAATATTTCTCCGTTAGGATCTGGAGCACTGGCAGGAACGACGTTTCCGATCGACCGTCACTTCGCCGCCGAACGGCTGAATTTTGGCAGTGTTTACGTCAATAGCTTGGATGGAGTTAGTGATCGAGACTTTGCGATCGAGTTTCTCTGTGCAGCAAGTCTAATCATGGTGCATCTCAGCCGCTTGTCTGAAGAGGTGATTCTGTGGGCATCGCAAGAGTTTAGCTTTGTCAGCCTTACCGATAGCTGTGCAACGGGTTCGAGCATTATGCCCCAGAAAAAGAACCCCGATGTGCGCGAAGTGGTGCGCGGCAAAACGGGCAGAGTTTTTGGACACCTTCAGGCGATGCTCGTATTGATGAAAGGGCTACCTCTCGCCTACAACAAAGATTTGCAAGAAGACAAAGAGGCGCTGTTTGATGGAGTCAAAACCGTCAAAGTCTGTCTCGAAGCGATGACCATTCTGTTGCGTGAAGGGCTAGAGTTTCGGACGGCGCGCTTAACTGAAGCGGTAAACGAAGACTTTTCTAACGCGACCGATGTTGCGGACTACTTAGCGAAAAAAGGGGTTCCGTTTCGCGAAGCTTATAGTCTGGTCGGAAAAGTGGTCAAAACGTCTTTGGCGGCAAACAAATTGCTTAAAGATTTGACCCTCGAAGAGTGGAAAGATCTGCATCCTGCCTTCGACGCGGATATTTATGACGCGATCGCGCCTGAGCAAGTGGTGTCTGCCCGCAATAGCTATGGCGGCACCGGATTTGAGCAGGTGCAAAAAGCCCTAGAAGACGCACAGAGACGAGTCAAGATTAAAGGGTAAATTACACGCTTTGGCAGGGATTAAGATTGACACTTTCTCAATGAGTGAACCTCAAGTTAAGCTTTATGAGTCAGGCTCTGCAAACAAGGTCTTTAAATCTTGATAACCGCTAACGGCTCGTGCATCTCAATCTCCTCTGAAGTTGAACGGTAGAAAATTAAGTTAAGTCTTAAAGGGCAGACTTCTCAACCCCGATGATAGCTCGTCACGTCTGCGCCCAATATTTGGAAAACGAGTCAGCTTTCTGAACTTCTCAGTCAGATTTATAGTAAATCGATCGGCTATGTCAAAACCGCTGTTATGGGCAAGGTAGTCTGCAATGCTCTCGATATCTCGACTCGCTTGAATTGCAATGACATACCTTTGACTCATTCTGGGAATTGCTCTCGTTTTTGGTGCAGTTTGGCTCGCAATTCTTGCATGAATGTTTCGCCCTCGACAACTTGATCTCGATCGAGTTGAGCAATCCCAATCTCTACGTCTCGTCTCAGTTCTTCAAACCGTCCGTGATAAGTCTGTCGCTCTTCAAGCAGCCTGATTCCCGCATCGACAACTTCGCTAACGGATGAAAATCTGCCCGTTTCAAGTTGCTGCTGGATGAAGTGTTCGGCTTCCGAAGTTAGCAAAATATCCATAAGGTTACGAGTCATCTAAATTTTTTACAGTCTATCAATTCCTGTCGCTTGAGTGCGCCCAACCAATTAAAGACCCCACGATCGGGCATAATCCCCACCAAACTACAATAAGCCTACTCAATACTGTTAGAAAGTTTATGGCTCTCGAAATTGGCGATGCTGCACCTGACTTTAGTTTGTCTGACACCCACGGCAATCGGGTTCGACTTTCGGACTTAAAAGGCAAGCGCGTCGTGCTTTACTTCTACCCACGTGACAACACGCCGGGATGCACCAAAGAAGCCTGTGGTTTTCGAGATGCTTATGCGGACTATCAAGCGCAAGATGCGATCGTGTTGGGCATCAGCACCGACGACGCAAAATCTCATGCAAAATTTGTGACGAAATATGATCTGCCGTTCCCGTTGCTGTGTGATCAAGGCGGAAAAGTGGCGGAAACCTATGAGAGCTATGGCTTGAAGAAGTTTATGGGCAAAGAATATTTGGGAATCAGTAGAAGTACGTTTGTAGTCAGTGCGGATGGTACGATCGAGCAGATCTACAAAAAAGTCAAGCCAGAAATTCACGCAGCTCAAGTTTTGAGCGATTTATCCTGATCAAGATCATATTCTGGGATCTTTTAAGATGAACTGCTCTACTTTTGAGATTCAGAACGATAGGCTTCTCGATCGGGCTGTGGTTCGTTTCTGCCTCTATAGTTTTGTCGTAACTTTTTAATCCATGCAGCGGTTGTGGCACTTTACTCAAGCTGTTTTAGGGATCGTCTTTCGCCATCCCATTACAGGCACCAGCATTATTCCCATCTTGCCAGATGGTCGGATTGTGTTGATCCGTCGTCGCGATAACGGGCTATGGAGCCTACCAGGTGGCATGGTCGATTGGGGCGAAAACATTCCGACTGCCGTGCGGCGAGAATTGACGGAAGAAACTGGACTAGAGGTGGCTCAGATTCGTCGCCTCGTGGGGGTTTATTCAGCGCCCGATCGTGACCCCCGCATCCACTCGATTTGTGTCGTCGTCGAAGCCGATGTTAAGGGAACGATGCAGATTCGCGATCCGCTTGAAGTCTCTGAAATACAGGCATTTGAACCCGATTCAATTCCTGAAGGTCGTCTAGCTCACGATCATCGACAGCAGTTGCAGGACTACTTCAAGGGGCAAACTACCCTAGACTGAGCGCTTTTTAATGGATCGGAGTCCCCAAACCCATAGATCTGAGTCAACGATCATCTGACTCGCACGTTTTGGCGATCGCTCCTGAATATAGCTATACAAAAGATGACCGTCTCCCCCCGTGAAAACGACGACGCTTTGAGGAAATCGGGTTTGCCAATCTTCGATAAAACTTTGAACACCCGATAAAACTGTGTGCAGAATGCCGCTTTGAATCGCCTCGATCGTGGTCATCGCCCAGCGATCGGGCAATGTCATCTCCTCAATCACAGGCAGCGCAGAGGTTTCCTGACCCAACATCCGAAACTGTAGCTGCAACCCTGGTAAAATTGCTCCGCCTACAAATCGCTGCTGATCGGCTCCAGTGAACGTCAAAGCGGTGCCCCCATCGATTACTAGGATCGGAGAGCCATAGGTTTCGATCGCGCCCCAAACCGCCAAAGCCCGATCAACACCTAAGGTGAGGTAAGTGTTTTGTAACGGAATCTGATCCAGCGCGATCGTCCTGAGGTGGGGATACGTCTCCCAGAGCTGTGCCTGTTCAGCCACCACGGATACAATCCAGAGTTCGGGCAGCATCTCCCAAGTGGGCAAATTTGCTGGAGAAGCGTCCTCAAAAGTGAACCGACTCTCAATTAGCAACTCAATTGTTTCTATTGAACAATGAGGGGTATTCCAGGTTTGTCGCAGCGTGTCATTGGTTATCCAAGCCCAATGCAACCGAGAATTTCCGACATTCAGCGCCAGCCAATTTTGAATCATGCCAAATTAACCAACGAACCCCGACCCCGTAGAGACGTTTCGGTGAAACGTCTCCCAAACGATCGCGCCATAACCGACCCTCGATCGCATTCAAACATCGAAAACGTCTCCCCGATCGTTCCACCCTCTATCGCCTTCAAAAACCCAAAGGGTTCCCCATTTCTTCTAGTGCTTTGATAGAGAAAGTTCTGGGTATAACATTTTTTGATAGGTACCTTTACTTATTAGAACTTTACAAAGTCGCGTTTTCTAAGGGAAGATTAGAATCAGAGGGAAATATAATTTCACAAAACGTTGTCGGGAGGCAATTATGGTAGCACTCATTGATCGCGCAAGCGCTAGCCAGCCCAGTCGTCCTTTGCGACGGCTGACCATTCAGACCGTGGATGTTGTAACCGACACGACGACCCTACGATCGCTCGATTGGGATCGCGATCGTTTTGACCTTGAGTTTGCCTTAGAGAATGGCACCACTTACAACTCATTTCTAATTCGAGGCGAGAAAATTGCTCTCGTCGATACCTCTCACGAAAAGTTTCGCCAACTCTATCTTGATGCCCTGCAAGGACTGATTAACCCTGCTGACATCGACTATCTGATTATTAGTCACACAGAACCCGACCACAGTGGATTGGTGAAAGATGTTCTGCAACTTAATCCTGAGGTTACAGTAGTCGGCGCGAAGGTTGCGATTCAGTTTTTAGAAGAACTCGTGCATCAGCCGTTTAAGCGTCAGGTGGTCAAGAACGGCGATCGCTTAGATTTGGGCAACGGTCACGAGTTAGAGTTTGTCGCCGCACCCAATTTGCACTGGCCCGACACTATTTTTACCTTCGACCATAAAACTCAGACGCTCTATACCTGTGATGCGTTCGGAATGCACTTCTGCGACGAGCATACCTACGACGAAGACCTAGAGTTAATTGAGCATGACTATCACTACTACTACGATTGTTTGATGGCACCCAATGCCCGATCGGTGCTGGCTGCCCTAAAACGGATGGCGGCATTGCCCGAAATCACGACGATCGCCACGGGTCACGGTCCTCTGCTTCGTCACAATCTTAAAGAACTCGTCGGACGTTATCAGCAATGGAGCCAAACTCAAGCAAAAGCGGCAACAACAGTTGGCATATTCTACGTTGCAGAGTATGGCTATAGTGACCAAATCGCGCAGGCGATCGCCAGTGGCATCACTAAAACAGGCGTGTTAGTCGAACTGATGGATCTGCGCGTTGCTGACCCTCAAGAGGTGCGGGAATTAGTCGAAACATCCACAGGTCTCGTGATCGGGATGTCGCCGCAACTGGGAGACTTTGCCGCCAACGCAAAAGCTGGACTCAGCACAATCTTTGCTGCGACGACTGCCAAACAATCTGTCGGCTTATTTGAGGCGGGTGGCGGCGATGACGAATCGGTCTATCCGATTCGCAATCAGTTTCAGGAAATTGGGTTAACGGAGGTGTTTCCTCCAATTCAAATTAAAGAACCGCCTAGCGAGGCAACCTATCAACTCTGCGCTGAAGCCGGGACTGACTTAGGACAGTGGCTCACCCGCGATCGCACCGTTAAGCAAATGAAGTCTCTCGATGGTGAACTCGACAAAGCGCTCGGTCGGCTCAGTGGTGGGCTTTACATCATCACCGCTAAAAAGGGCGATATTTCTAGCGCCATGTTAGCCTCCTGGGTGTCTCAAGCCAGCTTTGAGCCATTGGGCATCACGATCGCCGTTGCCAAAGATCGCGCCATCGAATCGTTTATGCACTTGGGCGATCGCTTTGTGCTCAACGTCTTAGAAGAAGGCAACTATCAAATGTTGACGAAGCACTTTTTGAAGCGATTTGCGCCCGGTGCCGATCGCTTTGCCGATGTGAAAACCTATCCCGCGACCAATGGTTCCCCCATTCTGGCAGACTCATTGGCATACCTTGAGTGCGAGGTCGTCAGCCGCATGGAATGCAGCGATCACTGGATCGTTTACAGCACGATCAACGCTGGACGGGTCGCTAAATCTGAAGCGCTAACTGCCGTTCACCATCGCAAAGTCGGCAACCACTACTAACTTCTTTTTTATGGCTGATATTAGACCTAAAGACGTTCAAGTTGCTGAGATTGGAGCAGAGACCCAGGTGCTGCGATCGCGCACCTGGGATCGGCTCAAATTTGAGATCGAATACTCTCGCCAACGAGGAACGACCGCAAATTCTTACTTAATCCGAGGAGAAAAAACGGCGCTGATTGATCCGCCGGGCAGCTCTTTTACGGATATTTTTCTCAAAGAACTGTATGGTCACCCACATTTTCAGAAGCTGGATTATGTGATTTTGGGGCACGTCAACGCCAATCGGCTAACGACGCTGAAGCAATTGATAGAGCGTGCGCCACAGATGACGATCGTCTGCTCAAAGCCCGCCGCGATCGCCCTCAAAGCCGCCTTTCCAGATCAAGACCTGCGGATCAATGCCGTTCGGGGTGAAGAAGTTTTAGATTTGGGCAAAGGGCACGAACTACAGTTTGCCTTCGTCCCGACTCCTCGCTGGGTTGACGGACTCTGCACCTTTGACCCCGCGACTCGCATTCTCTACACCGACAAGCTGTTTGGTGCCCACCTTTGCGACGACCCCATCCTTGACGAAAACTGGAAGCAGCTAGACGACGATCGTCACTACTATTTTGACTGTCTCCACGCGTCGCAGTCGCGGCAGGTCGAAGCCGCTCTCGACAAACTCGCTGCTGTCCCCGCCAAGATCTATGCCGTGGGTCACGGTCCCCTAGTGCGCTATAGTTTGAGCCGCTTTAGCCTCGATTATCGGCAGTGGTGCGAGCAGCAAAAAACGCAAGAGCTCTCGGTCGCGATTCTCTTCACGTCTGCCTATGGCAACACCGCAGCCGCAGGGCAAGCGATTGCCAAAGGACTGACTCAAGCCGAGGTCGCGATCGAGTCGATTAACTGTGAATTTGCAGACCCGGCTGAAATCGTGGCGGCGATCGAGCGATGTGACGGCTTCATCATTGGGTCGCCCACTCTCGGCGGACACGCACCGACCCAAATTCAAACCGCACTGGGGCTAATTCTTTCAACTGCCTCTAAGACAAAATTGGCAGGGGTGTTTGGCTCTTATGGCTGGAGTGGAGAAGCGATCGACCTCCTCGAAAGCAAACTGCAAGATGCCGGATATGGCTTTGGGTTTGACTCAATTCGCGTCAAGTTTAAGCCGAGTGACGAAGTGCTAGAACAGTGTGAAGCTGCAGGTGCCGAGTTTGCTCAAGCGTTGAAACGAGCGAAAAAGGTGCGGGCACCGCGTCAAGTGGCTTCGGCAGGGCAGGGCGATCGCACCGAGCAAGCGCTGGGGCGAGTCGTCGGTTCTCTCTGTGTGGTTACGGCCAAACAGGGTGACAGCGCCGCTGGAATGCTCACCTCCTGGGTTTCGCAAGCGACGTTTAGTCCGCCAGGGGTGACGGTGGCGATCGCCAAAGATCGAGCAGATGGCGTTCTTGACCATGCGGGCGATCGGTTTGTTCTCAACATTCTCAAAGAAGGGCGATCGCTGAGACGGCACTTTACCAAACCTGCTGCGCCAGGAGAAGACCGATTTGCTGAAATCGAAACTGAGGAAGCGGCGAATGGTTGCCCTATCTTGCTTGATGGATTGGCGTATCTAGAATGCACGGTGCAAAACCGAATGGAATGCGGCGATCACTGGTTGCTCTATGCCGTGGTTGAAAGTGGCAAAGTTTTAGAGCAAAAAGGGGTCACTGCGGTGCAACATCGTAAATCTGGCAGCTTTTACTAGCGATCGGGCTGTGTGATCGTGCGTGAAAATGAAATCCCCTGTTGCCGTTGTCCGTAAGTTTCGGCTCCGTTCAACCCAATCATTAAACTTCTCGAAGTCCGAAGATGCCCTCATCCCCCACCCCCTTCTCCCAAGCTTGGAAGAAGGGGAGCCAGATTTCAAAGTCCCTCTCCCAAGCTGGGAGAGGGATTTAGGGTGAGGGCAGGGACTTTTGCAAAAGGTCTATTGAACGTTGAGGGCTGAGCGAAGTCGAAGCCCGGTTGGTTGAAAGTCTGTGATCTGCAATCTCCTAGCTAACCTGCTGTAGCGATCGGAAGAACTGTGAAAAAGGCACTTCCTTAACCTTCACTTTAGGAGACGTTTTGAGTTGAGCAATCTGAAATAGCTTATTCGTGCGAGCCAGATAAGACATCGGGATAGACTCTCGCTCACCTTGCGGTTGCTGACCATATAAGCCTGGTAGCATCAACACTAAGTCTCGTTTAACTTCTTGCCAATAGAGTTCAGGAAACTGTACATAATCGTAGTCACAGCGACGAAAGATTCGCTGGATGCGCTGATAGCGATTGAGTGACCAGTCGCGCAACATTTGCCAAGACGAATGCAAATCAGGTGCCAGAATAAACGGATAAGACTTTCGCTCTAGCTGCGGCAAATAGTCGTGAATCCAAAACTCCATCATCGGGCGATAACCCGGATTATCACACGCTCGCAGTTCTAGAATTTCGGCTCGGCTGACCTTAAACCGATCGAGCAATTCGGTCGGCAAATAACAGATTCCCTGTTCGGCATCTTCTCGCAGGTCGCGCAAAATGTTGTAAAACTGATCCACTGCACCAAACGAGCCAGCCGCCTGCCACTGGTGAGATTCTAAAAACGGCAGCACTTGAAAAAATGACCCCGCTAACTCTGTGAGCATCGTCTCAAAGTCAGCCGTGTGCTCGATCGTCAGATGGTCTTGATGATAAGCATCAATCGCTGTCAGATAGTGATCCCACGACTGAATCGAGAGACGACTGACCGAATCAGACGGGTGGGTAAACCAGTGATCGCGCATCCGACAAAATTCTTTTCGATGACCACAACCGGGCTGCACTTGACCCGTTGCCATCATCCATTTCCAGTTGTTGTGAAATCGCTGAAACTCTGAGCTAGCTGATTCGAGCAATTCGTTTTCGGCAAGTCGATCGGCGAGCCTGATCCAGCCGATTCGTTCAATCCAGGCATCTCTAACCAGTGGCTCAAGTTCCATGACCCAAGCTGCGTTATCTTCGTCTTTGAGCGCATCATCTGCGATCGCACGATAGTCAGAAGAACAGACCAGATGGGAAATCGTCGAGATAGTCATAAAAACGGCAAAGACTCGTGTGGACTGACTTAGAGCGGGTGATAGATTCATGGTTCCCACAATCTCTCAAGATGCTCGAAGTAGAATCACGGTATGTTTCAGACCTCATCTACGTGAATTGGATTACGCTAAAAACGACCTCTACTCGTTGGGAAGCCGAGTTAATGGAGCAGGTTTTGCTGGCGCACGACATCCCCGCGAGAGTTTTGGATCTCGGCGCAATGTCCTATTTTGGGGTTGGCAGTCCTACTGCTTTGCAGGTTCGCCCCGAAGATCATTGGATGGCGCTGCTGTTGCTCAGTGCGATCGACGAAGAATCTACAGAATCTGAAGCAGACTGAGAAACGCTAACCTTGTACAATGAGTGCTGATTTAGTAAGCGTTTATCGATATGGCACTACGAAATTGCATTCAGACGCTGTGCGGCTGTCGAAGCAACAAGGGGCTTAAGCCCTTTGTTCTAAAATATCTTCGTGGGGCTGTATTCAAACTCGATCAACTATTCCGAATAGTGCAGTCTCACTCATCAAAAATCACTATCATGAATGATGCTACCAGGCATTTTCGCAATCCGACTCTTTGAGAATCGTCTCCTCATTCCCCTTCTCAGCTTGGTTGCTTGACGTTTCATCCCCCACTTCAAAATATAAACTTTTGCCATGTCACTATTCGATTGGTTTGCAAATCGACGAAAATCAGGCTCCACTACCCCAGAAGGACAAGAACGAGAAATCGCTGACGGACTATGGACAAAGTGCGAAGCCTGTGGAGCTTTGACCTACACCAAAGATTTGCGATCGAATCAAATGGTCTGCTTAGAGTGCGATCACCACATTCGTGTTTTCAGCGACGAACGGATTAGTCAAATGATTGATGCCGATACGTGGGTGGCGATCGACGAAGGACTACAGCCCGTCGATCCGCTCAATTTTCGTGCTCGTAAGGCATACATCGACTATATCCGCGACACCCAAGAGAAAACAAAGCTGGCAGATGCCGTGCAGACCGGGTTAGGGCAGATCGAAGGACACCCGATCGCCCTTGGCGTAATGGACTTTCGATTTATGGGCGGCAGTATGGGTTCTGTTGTGGGCGAAAAGCTAACCCGACTGATCGAACGAGCCACTCAACAGCGTCTCCCCGTCGTGATTGTCTGCGCGTCGGGTGGAGCCAGAATGCAGGAAGGAATGCTCAGTTTGATGCAGATGGCAAAAATCTCTGGAGCGTTGCAGCGACACCAAGAAAACCGTCTCCTCTACATTCCTGTGCTGACGCACCCCACCACAGGCGGAGTCACTGCAAGTTTTGCCATGCTGGGCGACATCATTTTGGCAGAACCCAAAGCCATGATTGCCTTTGCAGGTCGTCGCGTCGTTGAGCAAACGCTGCGAGAAAAGCTCCCCGACGACTTCCAAACCTCTGAATATCTGCTGCAACATGGGCTAGTCGATGCGATCGTCTCTCGTACCCAACTCAAGAAGACCCTCGCTCAACTGATTCGCCTGCATCAGCCCATTTCTGCAACGTCTCATCTCGTTCAGCGATCGGGCATCAAAGCCCTCACTAAGATTGCGCCCGATTAAGTTTTTAGACGATAAACCCCGCGACTCTCATCAATCTCAGAGATTAGCAAAGGATTTGGACATCAACGTGATATTGGTATTAAAGAGGGTAATCCTCACCATCAGCAGCCGTCGCTTGAGTGCTGAGGTCGCCATCATCGACCCATTTGTTGTGTTGTGATTTCAATAACCGAGCCACCTTTAAGGAGAACCATGCTTAAAAGATATGTCTGGCTTGCCGTAGCCACGCTATTCTTTGCGTTTCAAATTTTTGTTCAAGATGTCAGCGCCGCAGAACTGGATAAAGCCATTCGTACAGTGCCTCTCAATGAGGGCGGCGACACCACCGTCTTAAACCTCAAACAAGTCAAAGAAGGCAAACGTCTGTTTCAATATGCCTGCGCTCAGTGTCACGCAGGTGGAGTCACCAAAACTGACCCTAACGTTGGTCTTGACCCCGAGTCGCTGTCATTAGCAACCCCCAACCGCAACAACATCGACTCTCTGGTGGACTATATGAAGAACCCCACCAGCTATGATGGCACCACTGAAATTGCTGAGATGCACCCCAGCCTCAAGAGCAAAGACACCTTCCCTACCATGCGAAACTTGACCAACGAGGACCTCGTGGCGATCGCGGGTCATATCTTACTACAACCTAAAGTGGTAGGCGACAAGTGGGGCGGCGGCAAAATCTACTACTAAACCCTGACCTCGGCTGATCACTGCTGTTTTCTCGTGCAGAATTATCGAATGCTAAATCGAGTTTCGTGGATTCGAGGCATCGTTCTCTTGACGATCGTCTGTCTAGGAATAGCGATGGTCAGTTTCCCGGCTCACGCTGCCGACACGTATATTGCGCGCTATCTGCAAGTGACCGATCCCATTTCTCTACAGTTAGACGACCAGGGGAACACTCGATCGTTTAACCTGCAAGAATTGACCGCCGGGAAAAAGCTGTTTGAGCAAAACTGCTTGAGCTGTCACGTAGGAGGCGCGACCTTGCCTGACCCTTCGGTGCCTTTGTCGCTAAAAGCTCTGCAAGGAGCAACTCCCTCACGCGACACCATCAAGGGTCTGGTCGCTTATTTGCGTCAGCCGATGACCTATGATGGCAACGAAGAAACCTTCTCATGTCGGAAAGTCTCTGAAAATTGGCTCTCTCAGGCTGAAGTAGAAACCGTAGCAGGATTTGTCTTACGGGCGGCTCAAAAGGCTCCTGGCTGGGGCACCGAAGAGTTTTAGATTTCTAGCAACTGGTGGAGCAATCGCCAAGTTGGGAGATCCGCCCTGAGGAAATTCTCTGTGTGGGTAACTACTGGTTTAAAATGTGAAATAACTGGAAAACCTAGAATTCCACAGAAAAATATGAAACTTGTTGCTTCTGTTACGCGTCGTCTCTCTCTATTGCTCTGCACCGTTCTGCTGGTAGTGGGCAGCTTCTTTTTGGTGGCTAACCCTGCATCGGCTGATGCCTACACTGTCAAGATGGGTTCTGCTAAAGGGTTGGTGTTTGACCCGAAAGTGGTCACTGTTAAGCCGGGTGACACCATTAAGTGGGAAGTAGGCAATCTGCCTCCCCATAACGTCGTCTTTGATGTCAGCAAAATTCCGACTCAAGACAAAGCGTTAGCCGATAGCCTGTCACACAAAAAGCTAGAGGGCGCTGGTGGCTCATTTGAACTGATCATTCCGGCTGACGCTCCAGCGGGTGACTATTCCTACTTCTGTCTGCCTCACCGGGGCGCTGGCATGGTAGGCAAAGTCGTCATTGCAGTCTAGTCTCTGCTTAAGTTCTCCCTGATCAGACGGTGATTAGAAATGCCTGGTAAAGCCCTAGAATGGTTTTATGTATGGATTGTTTACAATCTGCGTTTGATCAGGGAGAACTGCCTTGCGAAAATTATTGCCTGCGCTGATGCTGGCGATCGCAATTCTGACCTTTACGTTTAGCCATCCCGCTCTAGCTAACAAACCTGACGGTCAGAAAATCTTTACCGCCAACTGTTCGGCTTGTCACATCGGCGGCAATAACGTGATCGTTGCAAATAAAACTCTACGAAAAGAAGCGCTAGAGAAATACGGAATGAACTCTCTAGCAGCGATTAAAAATCAGGTCACGAACGGCAAGAATGCTATGCCAGCGTTTGGTGGTCATCTTCAAGATGATGAGATCGTCGCAGTAGCCACCTATGTATTGGGTCAAGCTGAAAAAGGCTGGTAGCTCGCAAATCCTATCGAACCAGTAGACCCTCTAATGTTTCTGGAGGGTTTTTTAGTGACTTCATAAAAATTCAACAATTCACACGCACGATAGATTTGTTTGTCTAAGCCCTTAGGGTACGTTTTTTTAGGAAAGAATTAACGCCCTTGAATAGGAGACTCGATCGTGATTGTGAACCCTGCAAAAGACGGATGGAACATCATTTACCACCGTGCTCATGCACTACTCGCGGCTCAGATGGGTGGATACTGGCGTAGAAAAGATGCTCCACCTCGCTTATATGAAACGATCGCGGCGATTTCTCACCATGACGACCTTGAAAAGGAGTGGGAGGAGCAAAACATCTCAGATGTAGGCACCCCACTAGACTTCACTATGAATGAAGGCACCGACTACAACCAGTTGCGAAAGCATCTAGAAGGAGCGCTCTATCGCGGACGCTGGGTGGCTTTGATGAACTCAATGCACCAAAGTCGTTTAGGGGAGGGCGATCGAGGCGAATCGGCAGAAGGTGATGCTTTTTTAGACGAGCAACTAGTCAATCAAAAGCGCTGGCGCAAAGAACTGGGGGTTGCCAAGGAAGATGCTGAAAGCGCTTATGACTTTATGCAATGGTGCGATCGGCTCTCTCTGATTCTCTGTCAGCAGCAGCTTCCTGACGACGAACGAGCGCTAGAAATTAGTAAAGGACCAGATGGGCAACGATACGATATTCGGCAGTTTAGCGACGGAACCGTAACGGTCGAGCCGTGGTGTTTTGAGGATGATACGTTTGTAGTGAACGTCGAGGTATCTCACTTATCACAAGCTAAGTTTGATGATAATGCCAGTCTAACGGCGGCGCTCCAAGCGGCTCCCCGCAGCCTCTTTGAGTGGAATTTTGTGAAAAGTAAAGAGAAGTCAACCACAGCGAGATAAAATAATATCTCTCGTAGGAATGATGTAAATCTACTGTTAGTAGTCTTTATTAGATTAGTCGTTCTCGTAATTTGATGACTCGCGACTTCAGTTGAACTGCATGAACCACTCGTCCTTCACAAAACCAACGAAAGTCGATCGCATCTTAGTAGTAGACGACACGCCTGATAATTGCTTGCTGATCCAGGCAATCTTGCAAGACGAGGGTTATGACGTTGAGCTTTCTGAGAGTGGTCAAGATGCGTTAGCTAAAATCGATCGCTCGCCTCCTGATCTCATTTTGTTGGATGTGATGATGCCTGGAATGGATGGCTATGAAGTGACGCGTCGCATTCGTCAAAACGCAGACCTGCCCTTCGTGCCTATTCTGCTCACGACTGCTTATGATCAGCCGAGTGTGGCTCAGGGGCTAGATTTAGGCGCTGACGATTTCATTCGCAAACCCGTTCACTTTGATGAACTGCTGGCGCGGGTGCGGGCGTTGCTGCGTCTAAAGCACAGCGTTGACGAACGCGATCAGATTGCCCGTCAGCGAGAAGATTTTGTCTCGCGTCTCACCCATGATTTGCGGACTCCTTTAGTCGCTGCCGATCGAATGCTGGTTTTGCTGATTCAAGGCGCAATGGGTGAGTTGTCGGAGGACGTGCTCGAAATCATGGCGACGATGGTTCGCAGTAACCAAAATCTGTTGACAATGGTGAATATGCTGCTAGAAGTCTATCGCTATGAGGCAGGGCGCAAGTCTTTAGTTTTCTCGCCTGTTGACCTATCAGCAATGATGGGTGAAGTCATCCAAGAACTTTCATCGTTGGCGATCGACAAAGGGCTGGCGCTCAATTTTGAGGCTCAATCAAACAATAAATTTGAAATTAAGGGCGATCGCATCGAGCTGCATCGGGTCTTTACCAACTTGATTGGCAACGCTATCAAATTTACCGATCAAGGCTCTGTGGACGTTCGTTTGTTTCTCATTGACGAAAATAACAACTCTCAGGTTGAAGTTAAAATTCAAGACACCGGACCCGGAATTCCGCTAGAGGAACAGTCTACGCTGTTTGAAAGCTTCTCTAGTGGAAAGCACAAGCGCGCTGGAAGCGGGCTAGGTCTGCAACTGTCTCGTCGCATTGCAGAGGCTCATGGCGGTACGGTCAGCGTTCAGTCAGAGGTAGGTCAAGGAAGTTGTTTCATCGTCCGTTTGCCTGTTGGTTAGACAAAGATGGGGATGTTCCGTTGAGCATTCCCCATTCTGGATGCGGAAGTTTTGGTGGACGATTAGCGATCGCTATACCGTTCTTCTGCCCAGGGTTCTCCGCGACGATGATAGCCGTTGCGCTCCCAAAAGCCGAGTTCTTCGTGCGTGAGGAACTCTAGTCCGTTAATCCATTTGGCACTCTTCCAGGCGTAGATGTGAGGCACGACAAGCCGCATCGGTCCGCCGTGTTCTGCTGGAAGCGGTTCGCCAAATAGGGTGTGCGCGAAAAAGTTTTCCTCTCTCAAGAAATCATCCATTGAGATGTTGGTCGTGTAGTCGCCATAGCAGTGTTCTAAAACGTATTTAGCGGTGGGGTCTACTTCAATAGACTTCATAAAATCGGTCACCTTAACCCCTGTCCACTGCACGTCAAGCTTTGACCAAGTAGTGACGCAGTGAAAATCGGCGGTGAAATTGCTTTGAGGCAGAGTCATAAAATCTGACCAGCTAAAGGTTTTTTCTTGAGCCAAGCCCCAAACCTTAAACTGCCAGGTTGCTCGATCGACATTAGGCGTATCGCCATACGTCAAAACCGGGAACCCATTCGTCAAGTGTTGACCGGGAGGAACCCGATCGGCATATTCTGCTTCTGGTTTGCGAAAAAACTTCCCTACCATTGATGGTGTCCTACAAAGTCTTGTTCTAACTGTGTAGCAAACGGGCTGCAATTATGGATCTTCTCAAAGGCTGATGAATGATGAATTAACGGTTTCGCATTCATCATCCATCGCATTATTCTTCTTCAGTCTCTTCGTCGGTGGGGTAAACAAAGCCTTGAGCGCGTCCGGTCAAAATCGACTTGCCCATCGATAATGCTTTTTGGGCTTGCACTCTAGCTTTCGCTTTCCAAGTGGCTTTGCGCTTGTCACGCTTAGACTTTGAAGTTTTCTTCTTAGGAACTGCCATGAGTTTAAACCGTGGTCGTTTTTGTCAACTTTCCTATCCTACGCTATTTATCGACTCGTAGCGATCGGGCGTTTGGCAGAAGTTTTTAGAAAATAGGCTTGCTTTTTAGTACGAGTGTACTGCTAATATAGAGCAAACGTATTAAAACCGTTAACAACTTGAACTCGAAGCCTTTCACATCCCTTCATCACGTTCCTTTATCCTGTCACGTTCTCACTCCCTAGCCCCACAGGAGAAAGACTATGAAATATCGCCGCTCTCGAAGACAGTCTGTGAAGTATTTGCTAGCAGCAGGCACCTTCGTCGCACTAGCAGGAATGTTAATCAACCCTCGCGATCTTTTAGGAGCCAAAGCGCCCGACGACCCCTGCCAGGGCGCTGTGAAGTCAAAAGTTACTCTCTCTAGAGATCGGCTGGCTCAACTGCTCACCGTTTCAGAAGGAGATCGCAAAGACAAAGTGCGATCGATTCTTAAAGAACCTTACTGCACATTAGCCATAGAGGTGCGAAGCGGGGTGAAGTCCGATCGGGAGGCGTATCCCCTCGCGTTTGACCCTCAAACCTGGCTGGTTGTTCTTTACGAAGGCAATGAATATCGGGGCTATGCCTTTAGCTTCCGCAAATCCTAGAGCGTATTTTAAAGCTCTTTCGCTGCGATTCTGCCTCGCCCTGAACTGAAGTTCGGGCTAACCAGGAGAAAGTCTGTTCAAACGGACTCAGAATCTGACAGTAATTAGCGTTTAGTCCGTTCAAGCGGACTTCCCACCATTAGCCCGAACTTCAGTTCAGGGCGGGATAGCAACGAAGATCCAGAGTTTTAGACCACGCCCTAATTGACTCGATCGCCCTTATCTTTACCTTTACTATGAAAAAGTTTCTCCTGATTGCGGTTAGTTTAATCACGGTGCTGTTTAATTCTGCCAAGATTGCTCACGCCTCTCCATCTGGGACACTAGATTTTGGTGACAGAATCGCCGCCAACAGCCCTTCTTCTAGCTCTCTTGCCTCCGATCCACCCACTGCTAAACCAGAGACCCCAGAATTAAGTTTCAGTCCGCCGAGTCAAAAAGTCGCAAGATTAGAGAACAAGAAACCTGAAAAGAAATCAACGTTGGTGGCGGTGCTTCCATTATCTCGTCAGTCTTTTGTCTCATCAGCGATCGCAGACTCGATTAACGCAATCTTTGAAGGCGGCAGCAACTCTATCGTAGCCAGAACAGTCGGACACGCGGAAGGGACTCGATCGGTCGATGGCAGCAAAACCCGTGCCTATTATGGACACGTTGACCCCGGCAATGGCGTTTGGAACTTGGGCAGTTTCTCTTATCAGCACTGTGATGCAAGCTGCACACCAGATGAAGCCGACGATCGTCAGCTTCGACGGCTTCGCAATCAGAGTCAGGTTCTCGCCCAAAGAGCAGACAGCAACGGCATTCGGATGACGCTAGAAGAAAAACTCAACGGCATTGATCTTGCGAATCAAGCACCTTTAGCAGCGTTAGATCAAGGCGGATATATCGATTGGCTGAGAGCGGCTCATCAAAAAGGTCTGACTGGCTCCAATGCCGTTCTCTGGGCGCGCACCTATTCGTTTCTCAACCCTAGAACTCAGACGTGGGATGCGCCGGGATTAGGCAATCGCTATGACAGCATCGCGTATGATCAAGAGCGACGGAGAGCCGCGATCGCCAGTGCGCTAGAAAACCACAATCAGCAGCGATCTCAAACGGCGAGATCAGACTCAATGCCATCAACCGTGGCGCAGTTGAAATATTGAAATCAGTTGATCAACGCTAACGAAATTGGGAGGACATCGTAATGCCCATCACGCCCCAAGTGACAAAGAATTGTCGATAGAGTTCTTGACCCGCCTCTGTGAGATCGCCATCGGGGTCGATCGTGCCTCCCTCAATCAGTGTGCCGTGATCGCTCCGAAAGCAAAGTTTCTGTTCTCCTGTTTCGCTGGTTTGAATGAAGAGTTGCCCGATCGCTAACGTTTGCCCAGACCCGCTCGAAATTGTAAATCGCATTGATTGAGGGTTAAAAATACTACGATCCATCGAACTCTTCACAACAGTCTACCTAATGCAAAGTTTGGTGGACTGTTTTTTGACTACTATTATCGTATCGTTGGTTGTTCCTAATTCTTTTGTCTCTACCGATGCTGACGGTCTAGCTTCTAATCAGCAAAGCTGAGTCGCGTCCAAATGCTTTCTCTAAAAAGCTCTGCCAAAACTAGCCTGAGCAAGACAGATTTATACGCCTAATACCCACGCACGAACTCGCTCGAAAGTCAAGACTTTCGAGCGAGTTCGTTGTAGCTTCCTTGTGAGAGAAAAACTTCGATACTTTCGCTAATATTCAAAAGCGCAGGTACTAGATCGATTATGTCCTCTCGCCCGTGCTGATTAATTGCTTTCACCCGTGGACTGCGGTTTGTTGTATCTGTATGAATTCAGTATTGGCATTAAAAGTTTGCTCTAATCTCTACTACTAAGAGGCTTTCATGAGGTTTAAATTTTCATCAAAGCTTTGGTTAGTGTGCATACCTTTAGTTGTAGTCGCGATGATGTCAGCAAAGGATTTTGTACGGGCACAACAGGACGAGCTTTGCTATTTGGAGACCGCTCCTGGACGACGGACTCCTTTGAGCAAGATTTGTGGGAAATCGGAGGAAAGAAAAATGGATGATGAAATGTGGGATGAGAACAACTACGATCCCAATTTCGTAGAGCGTAATTCCTATGGTGTCTGGGTCGTTAGAGAAGGAGGACAACGTCCCTTTAAGTATCCTGACGGAGGAATCATCTGGACTGATGGAAGAGTAACTCAGCCAGATGGACACACGCTTAAGCTAGTTCTTAAAGATAACAAAATCGTGGGAATTCAACACTTTAAAGAAGATAAGATTACACCCTTGAAACCTGGTGAAAAGTTGAGATTGCCCTCTGGAGATCTGGTAGAGCAACTGAATTTCTGAAGCGCTTGACCTGTTGTAAATAGTTATTTGGAGTATTTTTCTATGAGAGTTACGCCTTTCTTTGTGTTGTCGAAATATGCAATGTCACTTTCCGTTTGCCTAGGCTATGGCTTCTTGTCTTACCAGCCTGCTGCGCAAGCTCAGACACGCGAAAGAGCAGCGTGTTTCAACGAGCCTAACGGTCGTGTGAATTTTAGGGGTGAAGTCTTCATTCCAAATACTGTTATTACAGGGCACGCAATGAATGCGTTGTTTTATCCTGAGTTGCGCTACAAGCGAATGGTGCCTCCTCCAGAGGAAGCCTTATTTCCTCCCTCTAGTCGTATTAGGCTCGTTGCGGGTACAAATGCTCCTCAAGTAGACGTAACCCTACTGGGTCAGTACACTTGGTTGGGATCTTTTACCACTCCCTTTGGAGTTACTCGATGGCGAGGAACGACGAATGCTACAGGTTCGGTGCCTTGCAACCCACCTCCTGCGGGTCAGCCTGGCGGCAGTGGGGCCAGTGGGGGCAGTGGGGGTGATATTCCTTGTACAGGTTATGGCGGCGGTAATTGTTGCTCTTGCACAGGTGCAGATTATGGTGCAACAGAAAATTTGATTGGTCAGGGCACAGTAAATCCCGATCCTGCCCAATATGCACAAGCGGCTGAGTCTAAAGTTGATCCAGAAAACTTACTGGCGCTTGGAGTTTGGCAAGGAACGACCTGGGCAGAAAAAGGCATTAACTAGCCATAAACTCACCCTGGCATTTCCCCAGTCGTATTGCTGTGAGGTGGTTTCACCTCTCCGTAGCCATCCCAGGTAAAAGCTGCCTGGGATGTTGCGATCTGATTTACACTACACATCAATTCACTTAAGTGAAGATGTGAGTTGCTCAATGGGTTGGCGCTGTGTCAACTAAGCTAGGTCAAACGTTTATCTATCCTGCAATGCTTTAGCAATGCTTCCTATTTCTACTTCCGCGAACCCTTGGAGCCTCTCCCCGACTGCGCTCGCCAATCTAACCAACTTTATTCATACGCACAAAATTAGCACAGTAGTAGAGTGTGGTTCTGGCACTTCCACTCTGCGCCTTGCCCAACTCAAGGCAGCAGGCACGCTTAAACAGTATGTGAGCCTAGAACATGACCTCTATTGGTATCACCACACCCGCACACTGCTGCAAACTCACAACTTGCCACTTGATAATCTGCGTCACTGTCCGCTGGTTTTGCATACCTTTAGTCATTGCGTGATGCAGTGGTATGACACCGCTGAACTAGAGAATTTTCCGGCTGATCTAATTCTGATTGATGGACCACCAGGCGATCTTCGTCCCCTAGCGCGCTATCCAGCCCTGCATTTACTCCAACCGTTTTTGCAACCAGGCACTTGGATTCTGCTAGATGATTACGATCGTCCCGATGAGCAAGATATGGTTCGCCTTTGGCAAAATGAATTGCCCGTTGAATTAGTGGAAACGATTGACAAAAGGTTGGCTGTGCTGCAAGTCCGGGCGAAACCGTCGCTTTTAACGACTGGTTTGACCACCACAACTCCCAAAGTCTCGATTATCACGACTATCTATAACCGTGAAGATTTTTTACCCCAGGCGATCGAAAGTGTTCTCAGCCAAACCTATCCCAATCTAGAGTTGATTCTCTGGGATGACGGTTCGAGCGATAACTCATTGGCAATTGCTCACCATTATGCAACTCAAGACATCCGCATTCGAGTTGTTGCGGCAGAACATCAGGGTCGAGGTCCGGCGGTCGCACAAGCCTGTGCTTTAGCGACGGGCAATTACATTGGGTTGGTGGATAGTGATGACTTGCTAGCGCAAACCGCCTTAACTAAAACTGTAAGGTATTTAGAGAAGCATCCCGCGATCGGCTTGGTCTACACCGATTATATTGTCATTGCCAATGACAACTCGATCAAGGGTTATGGCGAACATGGCAAAATCCTCTACGACAAAAATCGATTGTTGACTGAGTTTATTATTTTCCATTTCCGTTTGATGCGAACTAGCATCTATCAGCAAATCGGTGGCTTTGACCCAGCTTTTATGTATTGTCAGGACTACGATCTGTGCCTGCGTGTTTCAGAAGTGACGGAGATTGCTCAACTCAACCAGCCGCTCTACTACTATCGCCACCACACTAAGAGCATTTCCTGTGAGAAGCGTATTGAGCAAATCTTTTATAGCAAACAGGCGATCGAAAATGCGCTGCAACGTCGAGGAATGGCAGAGGAGTATGATCTTGAGTTTCAAGTATTTGCTCGTTGTACCCTATATCGCAAGCAAGTTCACAAGGCTAACTAAACGTAGAGAGAGATTCTGCTCCTTGAACTGCGTTAGAAACATGGCACCGAACTTACGCCTTTTCAGTTGCTCTTAAAGATAATTTCTTGATCATCTTCGCCATCTTCGCCGATCGCTTGAAAGTAGCCAGAAAGCGCAATGTTTTCTTGTTGAAAGAGTCCGATCGTGCGCTTAAACAACTTCATAGCAGATATAGGAGGTGTTTCTCGTCCGTTTCCTCCTGTCTTAGACGGGATAATAGGGCGATGGCACGAGCGAAGCCTTTATTGTCTAGCTCTAGCCAACCTCGTAGGGCATAGAAATATGCTATTCATTCGTTACATCTTGTATGCTAGACCACAGCATAGCTGTGCTTTTATCATGTCTACTCTTCCTTCTATAAATCACTCTACGATCCGGGAAATTCTCGACGATATACTAGACGATGACACCGTAAATCGTCTGGTGTGGAATTGTCTGGGCTATTGCTATGAGGGAGCGACGTGGACGAGTGAAGACGTTGACCCCGCTTGGCGCGAGACCTATCCTGAGCCACCGGATTTTATTGCCAGTCGTCCCGCTGTGGTGAAATTGACTCGATCAATTCCGCCTGAAAACAAGCAACTTCTCAAAGAGAAACTAGGATTTGCAGGCTATAAACTGGCTGAATTGATTCCGCGCAAGACTCGACGAGCCACGATCGCAAACTGGCTATTGAGCGAAATGCAGCTTAACGACGTTGCCCATTAGACTAGATGCAAGCTTGAACATTGGTGAGCAACTATGGTTCTCAGCAGCCAACCTGACACTCCTATCTTTCCGCCTGATGAGCTATTGAGCGATGAGCCGCCCTTGGAAACTACGCGACATCTCAAACAGCTAATTTTGCTATTGACCTGTTTAGAACGGCTGTGGAACGATCGCCACGATTTCTTTGCAGGGGGCAATCTAAGCATTTATTACAGCATTCGCCAACGTAAATCTGAAGACGTGAGAGGACCTGATTTCTTTGTCGTCTTAGATACTGAGCGGCGAGAGCGGAAAAGCTGGGTTGTTTGGGCTGAAGATGGCAAATATCCTAATTTTATTCTTGAAGTTCTCTCTGACAGCACGGCTCAGGTCGATCGCGGCTTAAAAAAGCAGCTTTATCAAGATGTGTTTCGCACGCCAGACTATTTTTGGTTTCATCCTTACACATTGGAATTCAAAGGATTTAAGCTCAATTATCGTCACTATGAAGCGATTGAACCCAACGATCGAGGCTGGCTTTGGAGTAACGAATTGCAGCTATTTCTGGGAGTGTTAGATGAGCAGCTACGATTTTTTACTTCAGAAGGAGCATTAGTTCCGACTCCCGAAGAGGCTGAAATTCAAGAACGGCAGCGAGCAGAACAAGCTGAAGCTCAAGCAGCCATCTTTTCCAGAAAACTTCAAGAGTTGGGAATCGATCCGGCTGATTTATAAATTCTACAAAATAGGGAGAATGAACGATGGCGATCGAGCGCAGAATGTCTCGCATGATGTTTTTACCGGGTGAGGAAGTAGTGCTTCGTCAGGTGTGCTTTACGCCGGGACGGGTCTTTCAGCCCGGAAAATATATCACCGGAGATTTACCCGATGTTGCCTTTGATATGGGCTTAGTCGATCGACTGCCTCCAGTGCGAGGTAAAAACGCTGAGAGTCAATCCGAGGAGCCGCCCTCTGAAGAATCGTGACTAGCCCTTACGGTTGGATTGAGCAATCTTTAGCAACCATTCACAAGGCTGGCTGGCATCGGTCTGTAACCACGATCGAGAGTCGCCCCGGCGCAATTGTGCAAATTGAGGGAAAATCCTTTCTCAACTTCGCTAGCAATGATTATTTAGGATTGGCAGGAGACGATCGCTTGATTGCAGCCGCGATCGCTGCCACTCAAACCGATGGAACGGGAAGCACCGGATCTCGATTAGTCACCGGGCATCGCGAGCTGCATCGGGAATTAGAATGCGCGATCGCACGCCTTAAACAAACGGAAGATGCGATCGTCTTTAGCTCTGGCTATTTGGCAAATCTGGGCACGATCGCGGCGATTGTCGGCAAACGCGACTTAATTCTCTCCGATCAATTCAACCATTCCAGTTTGAGAAATGGCGCGATCGTCAGTGGTGCAACTTGGTTAGATTACACTCACTGCAACATGCAGGATCTGCGAACCAAACTGACTCAACAGCGCTCTCATTTTCAACGATGCCTGATTCTCACTGACACCGTTTTTAGCATGGATGGTGATTTGTGCCCACTGCCTCAACTGCTTGATCTAGCAGACGAATTTAGCTGCATGGTGTTAGTCGATGAGGCACACGCCACAGGAGTGATGGGACGGATGGGTGCAGGCTGCGTAGAACACTTTGGATGCACTGGACGATCGATCATTCAAGTGGGAACGCTCAGTAAATCATTAGGTAGTTTAGGCGGCTATGTCACAGGGTCTTCAACGCTGATTGACTTTCTTCGCAATCGTGCCGCTAGCTGGATTTATACAACCGGATTATCACCCGCAGATACTGCTGCCGCAATTGCCGCGATCGAGATTGTGCAACACGAGCCACAACGCCGAGAGAAACTCTGGCAAAACATTGCGTTATTCAAACAACACATCAACCAGCATTCATTGGAGCTTCTGCCGTCAGAGTCGGCGATCGTGTGTCTGCCGTTGCCAGATGTAGAAACTGCATTACAGATAGGACAAAGCCTTAAGGACGCTGGCATCTTTGCGCCTGCGATTCGTCCGCCCACTGTGCCAACGAGCCGAATCCGCATGACGATCATGGCGACGCACGATCGCCAACACATTGAGCAATTAACCAGTTCTTTAAGCCGCGTTGTTCAATAGTTCAGCGTTTAGCAACCCGTCACAGGCATCGAACAGCAAATCAATCACTTGATTGAAGCCCTCATCTCCGCCATAGTAGGGATCGGGAACCTCTTTGAGCGTGTGGCGCGTGCAGAAATCACACATCAAGCGAACTTTATGCCGATATTGAGCGGAACGATCGAGCGCACAAATGTTTTCATAGTTCTCTCGATCCATTGCCAAAATCAAATCAAATTCCTCAAAATCAGCGTTGGTAAACTGACGGGCATGACCGACTAGCTCAATGCCTCGCAGCTTGGCGGCGACACTCATTCGACGATTGGGCGCGCTGCCGATGTGATAGCTCGATGTTCCCGCCGAGTCGCACTGAATCTGATTCTCTAATCCAGCTTGGCGGATCAGGTGATTCATAATATTTTCGGCTGAGGGCGATCGACAAATATTACCTAGACAGACAAAAAGTAGTTTCATAGGTGAAATGCAAAAAACCGAGCCACCGTGTCTTAGATTAAACGGTTTGCTCGGTTGAGGAAAGTATTCTTTTTCCTGATTGGAGAACTAGCCCATACCAGGCAGATTCAATCCACCTGTCAGTTCTTCCATCCGTTCGCGCATGGTAGCGGTCGATTTGCCGTAAGCGTCTTGCATCGCCGCTAATACTAAATCTGCAACAAGTTCGGGCGACTCTTTAAGCGCGTCTGCCGAGACAGTGACATCGATCGGTTCTTGGTTTCCACTCATCACAACTTTGACCAACCCACCGCTCGATTCGCCTTCAATTCTCATCTGTTCGAGTTCTTCTTGAAGGCGCTTTGCTCCTTCTTGAACCTGTTGAGCTTTTTTGAAGGCTTCGGTCAGTTCCTTCATTTTGCCCAGACCAAAGCCAAATCCCTGTCCTTGTGACATAACTTCCTACGTGGGGTTGAGTAGAGTGTGCATCAGACTGCTCTGATTTGATGACGGTTCCATCGATGCGTCAGTCAGCCAATAAGAGCAGCATACGATGGCGATGGAAGCGAAAGCAGATTTCATTATGACACTGCCTGAGACAGTCGGGGTGGAATCTCGATCGAATCCAGGTCATGAAGCTAAAAAGAACACGTCTCTACTTAAGTAATGTCTCTTTGACATAGGTCACAGTGGCGTAGAACTGGAAATCAACGTTTTTCTTTTTAGAAAATCCGTGTCCTTCATCTTTCGCCATTAAATACCAGACGGGAACTTGGTTCTTTCGCACGGTTGCAACGATTTGTTCGGCTTCGTTGAGAGGCACACGCGGATCGTTTTTGCCGTGAATCACAAACAACGGTTTGCGAATGCGATCGGCGTTATTGACTGGTGAAATCTTCAGCAAAAATTCTCGCATTTTGGGATCGCGTTCGTCGCCATATTCGACGCGGCGCAAATCTTGTCGATAGCCCTCGGTTTTTTCAAGAAAGGTGACGAAGTTTGAGATGCCAACGATGTCGATCGAGGCACGAATCCGATCGCTATAGTGAGTTGCTACCGCTAGCGACATATAGCCGCCATAGCTGCCGCCCGTGACGAGAATTCGATCTTTATCGAGATCGGGTTGAGTCGCGATCCAATCTAATAGCGCGCCGATGTCTTTGACAGAATCTTCTCGCAGAAAGCCGTTATCCAACGTGAGGAAGGTTTTGCCGTATCCGGTTGAGCCGCGCACGTTGGGAAAGATCATCGCGACCCCCAACTCATTGAGGTAATAGTTGGCGCGTCCCAAGAAAACGGGGCGAAATTGTCCTTCAGGTCCACCGTGGATGTCGATCATCACCGGACGTTTGCCCGTAAACTTGGCAGGCGGACGATAGAGAAATCCAGAGATCGATTTGTTGTCGAAACTCTTCCAGCGCACCAGTTCTGCTTCTGAAAACTGGGAGGTGTTCAACCCGCCCGTTTCGCTCTCTGTCCAGCGATCGACCTGGTTGGT
>JBBQYE010000004.1:0-29190 GCA_038208945.1 Leptolyngbyales cyanobacterium
TAGAGCCGTCGCTGACTTGGCACGAGAGATGGTGACTCGCTATGGTATGTCTGATTTGGGTCTGATTGCCCTTGAAGGCTCCTCTTCGGGTGAGGTTTTCTTGGGTCGCGGTTTGTCGCCCCGATCGGAATATTCTGAAGAGGTGGCAACTCAGATTGATGAGCAGGTGCGCGCGATCGCCATGCAATGTTATGCCCAAGCCCGTCTCTTGATTCGAGAAAATCGTGCCTTGGTCGATCGCCTGGTCGAAATGCTGTTAGAGCAAGAAACGATCGAAGGCGAACAGTTCCGCAAGGTTGTGGCAGACTACTGCGAGATTGGGCAACCCGCAAACGTCGTGGGTTAGAGAAGTGCAGCTCGATCGAATCACAACTGACTGAGTTTCAGATTCGCTCAGCCCTCGACCTTCGATTGAGGGTTGAGCGAAGTCGAACCCCAGACAGTAGCAATAGACTTTATGTTCGCGCGGGTTCTCAGTCGATGTTGAACGGTGAATGGTGGCTAGTTCGGGGATAATGAACTCTTGTATCGATCCAGCAAGTCACTATTCACGGTTTCAGGTTTTTATGTCTAGCGATCCCTCAGATCTTCGCCCAGTTAACCGGGTTCAGCCCAAACTAATTATTCATGGTGGGGCAGGTAGCTCACTCAAAGGAAAAGGTGGAGCCGATGCAGTCCGGCAGTCGCTCTACAACGTGATTGAGGAAGTCTATCTGCTCTTGCAGAAAGGGGCGACGGCTCAGGCAGCGGTCGTGCGAGGCTGTCAGCTTTTAGAAGACGATCCGCGCTTTAATGCCGGAACGGGTTCGGTGCTGCAATCTGACGGACAAATCCGCATGAGCGCGTCTTTGATGAATGGCACTACTCAAAAGTTTAGCGGGGTGATCAATACCGCTCGTGTCAGGCATCCGATCGACCTGGCGTTATTTTTGCAAGACGTTGACGATCGCATTCTCTCAGATTACGGCTCGGCTGAACTGCTGCGAGAATTGCAGGTGCCGCTCTACGACCCCACGACCGATCTGCGGCTCCAAGAATGGATTCAGGAGCGTGCCGGAAACTTTGATAAAGCAATGGCGGGAGTGGTAGCAGAGCGAGAACTGATCAGTGACGACACGGGACGCGGAACGATCGGAGTCGTGGCGCTAGACAGTCAAGGCAATATCGCAGCAGGCACATCCACTGGCGGCAAAGGCTTTGAGCGAGTTGGGCGAGTCAGCGATTCTGCGATGCCTGCTGGAAATTATGCCACTGCACAAGCGGGTATTAGCTGCACCGGAATTGGAGAAGACATCATTGATGAGTGTCTCGCTGCCAAAATCGTGATCCGCGTTACAGATGGGTTATCTCTAAAAGCCGCTTTTGAGCGATCGCTGCAAGAAGCTCACACCCACAAGCGAGATCTAGGCGCGATCGGACTAGATGCAACGGGGGCGATCGCGTGGGGCAAAACCAGTGAAGTCTTACTAGCCGCTTACCATACAGGTGAAAAAGTTGCAGATACGCTAGACATGGCATCTGGAATGCAAGTATCTGCTGTGTAAACAAACGACTCATGCAGACAGACCAAGAATTTTTTCATTCAGGATAATTCTTGGTCTATCTGCTTATATGACACTACGAAATTGCGTTAGGACGCTGTGCGGCGGTCGAAGCAACAAGGAGCTTAAGCCCCTTGTTCTAACCTACATCCCCATCATCTTGAGTCAAAGAACTCCCGCCAATTCCAAGCTGTTTCTTGCTTTTTTTGAGTTGTTTCCAAAGAGACTTAATCTCTCTATAAGACTCTTCAGGGGTCAACTTACCCCCAGTCTCCAAGCAGCAAATATAGGTGATGCGCTGAGAAAACTCTTGTAAGTTTGCATTAAAAACTAGGTTCTCAGGCTTGACATCGCCGCGATAGCGACTGCGAGGATGCAAAAAGTCGAACTGATCAGCCATTTTTTATCTCCTTATCAGAAAGGCTTTCCTGTACCAAGCATTTCCATTCGCCCGCTTCAGCAGCATCAAGCTTTGCAGGTTTTCTGACTTCTGCGAGTCTTCACCGTTCGATCGCAGAAACTTTCAGCTTTATCAAGAAACTATTCTATCTTAACGACCAGTTAACCAAATGTTAACCTAACTTGAGAAAGAGGGTTGGTTTGTATCCAATATCACTAACGCAGTTCTCGTACATCTGCCAATGCGTCTCTTCGCAGACGTTCAGCAATTCTAAATAGCTCCTGCCCTGTGTGAAGATGGCTGTCATCGTAATTACTCGTAAAATACTCTAACTCCTCAATGCCATCAGACACTTGATTGATGCAATGATAAAGATTGGCGGCTGCCCCTGCCGCGATCGCAGGGTTGGGCAAAGACCGAGAAATGGTCTGGGCTTTGCTGAGAGCTTGACGGCATTCTTCGATATAAGCCTGAAACGCCTCCATTAATTGATCATCAAACGGGTCGGCAGAAAGCTCTTTCATCTGAGTCTTGAGAGGGCGCAAAATCAGATTTAACTGCCGATTAACTGGCGTGAAAACTCGGTTAAGCCATAGCCGAAGCTGACTATCAACGTCTTGTTCTGCCTGACGCTGTTGGCGATAAACTTCTTGCGCGGCAGCCGTGCGTTTTTGGCGATCGCTGGCACTTTCACCCGCAAATCCATCCGCGTCGAACTTCAGTTGATATTGAAGCTGATGGTCATACGATCTGCGACTTTGCGGGTCGCTTAAAACTTCATAAGCTTGATTGATGCGAGTAATTTTGTCGTGAGTTGCAGTGTCTTGATTGACATCTGGGTGAAACCGCTTTGCCATCTGCCGATAGGCTTTTTTAATCTCCGCCTGGGTTGCGTTTGGCTCAACGTCTAGAGTTTGGTAGTAGCTGGATGAATCTGGCATAGTGCCATTTTAAAGCGAGGAGGGAGCATGAGGGAACAAAATTTTGTCTCGCCTCCCTCATCGTTTTGGGCATCGTCAAGATCAGAGAATCCTCTCTTGCGGCATCACCATCGCCAGTCCAATCTCGGCAGTGTCTAATGCTGGCTCTGCCAGAACCATTTTTTTGGGAAAGGCTAAATCTTTTAGATGTAATACATAAAATCGAGTTGTCGCCGAGAGTCGCGACGATCGCGCAGCTCTTGCAGCGTATATTTTTGCAGAATTGCACTGGCAGCATGATGAGCTTCTTGCCAGATTTCAAGAATCACTGCACCCTCTAGAGTCTTATCGCTTTTTGCGTCGTTGTCTTGAGCATTCGGCTGCGTTTCTAACCCTTCTATGCAGATAAAGACCTCTAGAAGATTGATTTTCCAGGGTTCGCGGGCTAGGGTGTAGCCGCCTTTTGCTCCGCGCTGTGAGCGGATAATTCCGCCGCGTCTGAGGGTGGCAAGCAGTTGTTCTAGATAGCGATCGGGAATATTTTGCTGGGCGGCAATCTGCCGAATTTGCAACGGTTCACCAGTGTCATAATGAGCTGCCAGTTCGATTAGTGCTAAAAGAGCGTACTCGCTTTTACAAGAAAGTTCCACGGATAACATCACGGGTAGAGGAGCGGGTTTGTGGGTAATTCCAACTCTTTTATCATACCCCGGTTTTCCACTGGGGTTTAGTAGATTTACAGACTCACATAAAAAAGCCCTGCACGAGGCAGGGCTAAATATTTACCGAACGTCAAAACCTAGAAGGTGAACGTTGTCCGAACGGTGCCAACATAAACAGTGTCGTTTGCGCTGTTGTTCTCTGGGTTAAAGATCACAATAATGCCCGGAGTGATTGAAATATTGTTGTTCAACTGATAGCGATATAGACCCTCTACGTGGAAGGAGCTGTTACGGTCTTCACGAGCATTTCCAAGACTGCTGTTGGTCACTTTAGGAGGCTGACCCAGCACAATTCCTGCCAAGTTGCCTTTCTTACCCAAATCAGGGAATGCAAGAGTCACTGCCCAGTTCCAAATGTCAGCATCTGCATTAGCGATCGGGCTTTCGAGGTGAGCTTTGGTGTAACCCGCCCAACCCGCCAGCGTGAAGCCAGGAGTGAGACGAATCGAACTTTCTAAGCCAAACTGATCAGAAGAGGTTGCAGCGCCGCCACCAAAAGGTTGACTTGCCAGGAGACTGCCTGTGCCACTGGTGACGTTAACGTTGCCGCCACGATCGTAGGAACGAACGTAGGTCAAGCCCACATCAATCGCTGAACTTGGTTTAAAGGCGATTTGAGCCAGTGCAGCATTAGAGCCGTTGAACAACCCTCTTGCAGACATTGGGTCAGAGGCATTATCGGCAAGATAGCCCAACGACACAGTAAGAGCTTGACCCAGCGGGTAGTTGAGGGTTACACCCGCACCACTTGCACTGTTGCTGTTGCCTTGACGATAGATAGGGTTAAACCGACCAAATCGGGAAATTGAGCCTTGTCCATCACTGGCTAGCAGTGGGTTGAAGTTGGGAATGTTATTGTAAAACTCGCCGCCGATCGCGTCAACGGTCACACTTCCTGCACCGATGGGGAAGCGGTAGTAGAGCTTGTCTACAAAGACCGAGTTGTTAGCGGGAGTACCCGAAGGGCTAGCACCCTCATAGGACAGACGCGCCATGTTGGTGCCCGTAGCACCCGCAAAATCGGTGATGTCGCGAGCTTGAAGACGAGTTAAGAGGGTATCTTTGCCTGTGAAGCTAGTGGCAAGGCTGAGACGAACCCGATCGCTAAAGGTTTGATTTTCGTTAACATCCGTCCGAGCAGCCGCGTTTGCAGCATTTCTTAAGGCAGCAGTCGGCAGACCATCAATTGCTCTTTGTTGAACGGAACCGATCGCTTTGCTGCCACCCAATGCCCCAGAGAACGAGAAGATCGCTTCTCCTCTGAGCTTGGTAGTGGTGGAAAATTGCTGCTTTTCAAGGGTGGTGGTGCGAGCTTCTAGAGAATCGACGCGACCGCGCAGGGTTGCCAATTCCGCCGCAAATTCTTCCTGTAGCTTTTGTAGGGTTGCCAGGTCTTCTTTCTTAACCAGGTCAGCCGTTGAAGCCGCAATTAACTCGTTGACTCGATCGAGACACGCATTCAAACCGGCTGCAAACTCGAAGCGAGTCAGGGCGCGATTGCCGCGAAAGGTCTTGTCAGGGTAACCCACAATGCAGCCATAGCGCTCGACGAGCGATTGCAGTGCTTGAAACGCCCAGTCAGTGGGGCGCACGTCAGAAAGCTGAGAAACCGAGGTAACTTGGCTGACTTCGTTGTTGTTTGCCCCTTCGCCACTATAAGCTTTTACTTGGTCAAGGGAGGCAACGCTGATCGAAGAGGGAGCCGCTTGCGCGATTTCGAGGGGCTTGGGTGCATCAGCAGCACTCGCAGTTCCAGCCGCTACGATCGTTGCAGAGATAGTCAAAGTAGCACTCAAGAGTGCTTGAGTCGCGAAGAGCGACTTTAGGGTATTTTTCATGATCACTTCCGTATTCACACCAGTAGACTGAGAAGACCCACAAGGCTTTGGATCACAACAGGATTGCCTGAAGAAATTCCAGATTTCTCTGAAAAGCTTTTTGTGGATGCTTTGCCAGTATACCCCACTACAATTCTTAATCTACAAATTGGTCAAAACTCTTAATCGAGTGCTGGCTTGACTTCTAGGGCTGTTGGCGATTTTTATGTAACTTGATACACAGAAAAGATTGAGCAAATCTTCAACGTCTTGAGCGGGTGAATAACGCTTTTTGCTTGAAGGGTGCAAGAGTTTCAGCCTCTGGTAGATGTCGAGCTAAGTGGATGTCGGGCTACGATCATACGTAGAGATTTATATCAGTGAAAAGCGATGCAATTTGTGTCTGATCCTTCGATCGCAGTCAAGATCCAAAAAATGGAGGAGCGGGTGCGGTGGCAAGCGAGTGAGATCGTCGATCGAGGCATTGATCAGACGCGGCTTGTTTTAGCAGATGGGCAAGACGACACTCCAGAGTTTTCGTTTTTGGTGATTGGGGATAGCGGCTCTGGGCAACACCGGAGTCACAGCCCTCAACGTCAAATTGCCCAACGAATGCTCAACCATCGACAAGATTCTCGCTTTATTTTGCACACGGGCGATGTGATTTATCTAGTCGGCTCTAGCGAGTTTTATCTCAAAAATTTCATCAAGCCCTATCGAGAATTCATCGTGGGCGGTGAGCACTACAACCGGATTTCTCACGATCAGATGGTGTTTAATTTGCCATTTTTAGCGGTTCCCGGAAATCACGACTACTACGATTTGCCTCTCGCTTATGGGTTAGCGATTCAGCTAACCTATCCGATTCGGCGACTGCTGCAATCGCGCCTAAATTTTGACATCGGCTGGCATGGTTCGTTTCAGGGCAAAGCCTATGCTCAGGCGTTTCTGGATCTGTTGCGATCGGTTGAGATGCGCGGCGGGTTAGGCGACCATCTCGATCGTCACTATACGGCTGAGACTGACACGGGGCGGTGTCTGCGCTACGAACCTGGAAAATTTACGCGGTTGCCCAATCGTTACTACACCTTTCGCAGCGGTGGAATTGATTTCTTTGCCCTGGATTCCAACACGTTTAACGCGCCTGCACCGTTGCCCAAAACATCAGAGGGGCAAGCCTATCGACGGACATTAGAAACCCGATATGCGGCAGTAGAGCTAGAAATGCAGGAATTGCTGGAGCGATCGGGAACCCTGAATCCTAATCAGTCTCAAGATGCCGAACAGATAGATGATATTCGAGTCAAATTAGAGCAGCTTGAGGACGTTCAACGAGACATTGATAAGCAACTGAATGTCGATGAAAGCACTGTTTCAGATGTCGCACAATTAGGATGGCTGCGCGATCGGCTAATCCAATCCTGGAAAACAAAAGAGGTCAGAGGCAGAGTGCTGTTTTTTCATCATCCGCCCTATGTGACTGAGGCAACCAAATGGCACCAGGCACAGACATTAGCGGTGCGGCGAAGACTGCGGCAGGTCTTGGATGAAGTGGCTCAAGAAGTTGGAGATTTGACCAAAGGACGGGCGATCGTCGATCTCGTTCTCAATGGTCACGCCCACTGTTTAGAATATTTGCGAACCACTGACACAGGGCACGCCGATGCCAACACTAATTGGATTGTGTGCGGTGGTAGTGGCTATAGTTTGCGCCGTCAGAGGGTTGAAGGGGCAGAGGTGACAGAATCGCTGAATGGAGGAGACACTCTGGTCGCAAAATCGCAGCTATTTGTGGGGCGTGAAGGAAAAGGCTCTCAAAAGCGCCGTCCCTACTCGTTTTTGAGGATTGACGTGCAGGCAGGTGAGCCTGTGAAATTTGTGATTCGTCCGTTTGTGTCGGAATGGTCTCAGGGACAGTGGCACGATCGAGCGTTGCCAGAGTTTGTTATCTAGAACGAAACGACTTCTAAAATAACTTTCTTAGGATAGCCGGAAGGCGTTGTTACGAGCCATAAATATAGTATAAAAATACTAAATGGATCGAGACTTCAGTGAGGCAGAAGCAAAGACGCTTTATCAACAAGTTCAGGGAAAAGGCTATAACTCACCGAAGCGCGATCGAGTTTTAGAATGGCAGTCACGTCAAGACTTTCCGATCTGTCCAAATTCAGACGACCCTGATGCTCTTGAACTTGTCGTTTGGAGACGTGGTTTTTGAATGGGGTGGGCTGTCTGTCATTGCAAAATCGAGGAGACGTTCCACCGAAACGTCTCTACCAGATGGCTCAACCTGCGCTGACTTTATGGAGTAGACCTCGCAACACAGCAGTCATCGTACTCAATGTTTTGTAACCGACTTGCTCAAACAAAATCACGACTTTATCGGCTTCATATCGCATCACAGTGCCCTCACCCCAAGACTTATGAATCACTCGGCTGCTGATGGGATAGGGTTTTAGACCATTGTCACTCGCCGAAATTCCGGCTTTGCAGTTATCACAGTGTTCACAGGCTTGATCAAGCTGCTCACCAAAATAATTGAGTACATATTTACGGCGGCAATCTCGAACTTCTGCATAGCCTCGCATCATTTCTAGGCGCGATCGCTCCACGTTTGTCTTGCGCTCTTGAGCTTGCAGCACCTCAGCCGTCGCTTGGTGAAGATTGGGGCTATTTTTTGTGGCAATGACTTCATTCGTTGGCAGGGTTTCGACCACACCAGCCAGGTGCAGTTGGTTGAGCAGAGTTTTGAGCTTAGATTTTGATAAATCTGTCAAGTCTTGCAGTTGTTGAAGCTCGATCGCAGCCGTTTGACTTTGAATGATTTGAGCCACTCGCTCAATCTGCTCTGCGTCTAATTTGCTGCCGCCAGCAAAGAATCGCCGCAAATTCAAGTCTTCGGGCACATAGAACAAAATTGCTTTTGCCGGAGCGTCATCTCGCCCAGCCCGTCCGATTTCTTGATAATAAGAGTCGATCGAACTGCTGATATTGTAGTGAAACACAAATCGAACATTGTGTTTATTCACTCCCATTCCAAAAGCAGTCGTCGCGACGATCACATCTGCGTGGTCGTTCATAAATGCGTCTTGAGCCTGTTCACGTTCTTTAGGTTTCATTCCAGCGTGGTAGGCGATCGCGTTAGTTCCTTCGTTTTTCAGCAATTCCGCGAGTTTCTCTGTTACTTTGCGGGTGGCAGCATACACAATTCCCGGTTTTTCTGCGTGCTTAACTCGATTAAGAAACACCTCGCACTTTTCGTCATCATCTCCAAATCGCTCGATCGCCAGCCAGAGATTTGGACGATCAAATCCGCGAACTAACACTCGTGGGTTACGCATCTCCAATCGCTGAATGATTTCTTCGCGCACGGGAGGCGATGCGGTCGCAGTCAGCGCAAGCACGGGAGGATGACCTAACGCATCAATCACCGCTCCCAATCGCAAATAATCGGGACGAAAATCATGACCCCATTCGCTAACGCAGTGCGCCTCATCGACGACAAACAGCGACGGTTTTGTGACTTGCAGATGCTCGATCGTATCGGGGTTGTTAAACTGTTCGGGTGCCAAAAAGAGATATTCAAGTTTGCCGTCTGCCCACTGCTCAAAGATTTCAGCTCGCTGCTGAGGATAAATGGTTGAGTTGACGACGGCTGCCGCACCCACATCTTGATGGTCAATCGTTCCGACCTGATCGTGTTGAAGTGCCAGAAGAGGCGAGATGACGATCGTGGCTCCTGGAATCTGAGATGCCGCCAGCTTGTAAATGGCTGATTTCCCAGAGCCTGTGGGCATAACAGCAAGGGTGTCTCTACCGTCTAAGATCGATTGGACTGCCGCTTCTTGACCGGGACGCAAACCGTCAAAACCGAGACGATCGTGAGCAATCTTCTGAAGAGATGGAGTCTGCTTAGGGGTCTTTGTCATTATTGAAGTGACTAAAATCAACAAAATCTAAAAGAAAATTGCGTTAGTAAAGACATTTTGTAGAGCGTCTCTACTAACGATCGTTAAGTCGTGAAATTTAAGGGGATTAGCGATCGCCAAGTCCACCCAATAGTGCAGCCACTCCCAATGCAGCGACAGCAAATGCCCCGATCGCAAATGCCGGACCTTTATCGAGCATATCAACAATACTAGGAACTTCTAGCTTGCCAAAATCGCCATCCACTGTGTCATAGCCTTGAATCGGTTCATACAAATTGTTAGGAGCGTCTTCAGATTTAGGCTCATCGGTTTTTTGGAATGGGAACGCGATCGCCAACAGCAATGCATCCACAAGTCCGGGTGAAATTCTTTGCGCAATATCTAGAATGCGACCCACATCACTAACGATGTAGTCACGAACAGGATTTTCTGCTGCATAGAGAATGGCATCCGTAACCAAACTTGCATTGTAGTAGGGCGGAACTCCCGTTGGTTTTACGCCTAGTTTTGTTTTACCTTTGTTGTAGAACGGCGTATTGATCACACCCGGCATAATGTTAGTGACACTGATCGGGTAGCCCTCATTTTTGAGTTCGAGTCGCATTGCATCGATAAACCCGATCGCACCGTGTTTAGCCGCAGAATAAGCGCTTTGATAAGGCAACGATCGTCGTCCCTCTAACGAAGTAACGTGAATCGACGCGCCTCGTCCTTCTCGATTTAGATAAGGTAAAGCCACCATCGCGCCATAAACCTGTCCCATTAAGGTGACATCAATGACTCGTTTAAATTCTTCAGGAGTCACATTATCAAAGTTCGCAAACACACTGGTTGCGGCGAGACTAACCCACGTATCTATCCGCCCAAAGTGCTCAACGGTTTTCTCAGCGATCGCTTTGACTTGCTCAAAATCAGCGACATCGGCAGGAACAGCGATCGCGTCTCCTCCACTTGCAGAGATTTCCTCGACCAGCGTATCTAGTCCCTCTTTGCTGCGGGCCGCCACCACAACTTTTGCACCTTTCTGAGCAAACTTTAGAGCAGTGTCTCTACCAATTCCGCTTGACGCTCCAACCACTACAACGACTTGTTGATCAATCGGTTTTAAGTTCATTTGTTATTCCTTCGCTTTTATGGTTGTTGATTCTCGCGAAAAGTGATCTAAAGGATTTCTTCTTGGGCTTCTAAATCTTGTCGCTCATCATAATCGTCTGATGATTTAGGTTCTAGCTCCCAGCGTTGATCATCCCGTTGTTCTAGAATCTCAGTGGTGTGGAGATAATTAAAATCACTCATTTCTAGACCGACTGCTTTACCCAAATCGTCTACGACACTCATATCAGGTGTGTTGACGGTGCCACCGACCGATTCGTCACCAACCGCATTCGCTTGCTCATAGTTGGCATCAATATCACCGCCCGTCAATTCGGGGGTTGCCTCGTTGAGATCTTGCATTCGATTCAGCATCGTTCGACCGCCGATGCTAAATCCTGGCACATCGTGAACACCCGTCCCATAAGACTCAGTAAGTTCTTGCGGCACATCATCACCCGCAATATCCTCGTCGCCTTCTGGCTCCTCTAACCGTTCAATATTGCCGCCAAGATCGTGAACTGCTGACTCAAGATCATCGCGATCGGTTTGGCTAGGTTCGGCATATTCTGCATCAGACATGATCGTTGCTCCAAAACTATCCGTTCATAGACGGTAACGAATTTCAAAATTCATAGAAATCTTCAAATAGGTAGATCGCCTATGCTTTGAGACTGAGATCTTTCTCTAGACAGAGGAGAGCTTATCTCTATAGAGCGAGGAGCGAGATTGCGCCTCAGACATAGGCTTAACGGTGCCTAGTAAGGCGGGATCTGCTGACGACTCAGATTGGCTCCACCGTCCTTAATAAAGAGCGTCAGAATGCAAGGAGAGGCTGCAATGGTTATAAACGGTCAAACCAGTGATAAAAAAAGAGTCGCCATTCTCATTGAGCAAGGCGTAGAGGATGCAGAATTTCAGATTCCCTATACTGCGTTGAAGAAAGCGGGAGCCGACGTAGTAGTTCTGGGTTCTCGAATGAATGAGGAGTATAAAGGCAAAGAAGGGAAAGTTTCGATTCATGCTGATGCAACCACTACGGAATCGATCGCGGCTAGTTTTGACGCAGTGATTATCCCCGGTGGGATGGCTCCTGACAAAATGAGAACCAACATGAAGACGGTTCGCTTTGTGCAGGATGCTTTTTCAGCCGGGATTTTAGTCGCCTCTGTCTGTCACGGTCCGCAAGTTTTGATTGAGGGCGATTTGCTGAAAGGAGTCAGAGCGACTGGCTTCCGCGCGATTCGCAAAGATATGCAGAACGCAGGCGCGAATTATGTGGATGAGCCGTTAGTCATTGACAACAATCTGATTAGCTCTCGTCGTCCGGGTGACTTACCGATCTTCGCCACGGCGATTTTAACGACTTTGGGACTGTCGATCGCAGACACCACTCTGCCCGATCTTAGCGATCGAGATGCAGGCTGGTGGAAGCTAGGCGAAGAGTGGGGCGGCTCTAGCAAAAGCGAGATCGTGAGTGCGATTAATACGGCGATCGCGGGTGAGCGCTACGGGTTTGAAACCTTTGAACACTACGCTTCAAGCGCTCCTGATGAAGCAATGCGAGAACTCTTTCAGGAGATTCGTGTTAACAAATCGCGTCACATTCAGATGCTTGAATCGCGTCTGAGTATATTGAGCGAAACCCCTTCACTGCAAGCAAACGCCAGCGGTGCCTTTGCAACCTTGAAGACCTTCTTCCAAACCAGCCAAAACGATGTCGAGATTCTGCGTCGGGCATTGGGAGATTTGCAGACGGGCGTAGTGGATGTCTACAGTTTGCGGAACAAGCTCACCGATCCAGCGACGGTCGCCATTTTTGACGAAATGGAGGTCACTCTGGCAAAAGACGAGCAGCGAATTGCTGATCTCTATAAAGATCGTTTAGTTGGAGTACCAGAGGCTCCTAAACCAACGAGCAAACCTGCCGTAAGCGGCGGTTGAGCAGATGACTTTTGTAGAGGCATTATTTGTGATGTCTCTACAAAAAATGAACCTCTTACACAAATCCTGAAAGCTGTCTAAGTCAGCAACCCAGGAGACTTGGAAGAGTCATTGATTACACGAATAAACACAACATTCTATAGAGAGCCATCATGGAAACGGAAGCAGGCGAAATCAATCAAAGTCAAGCCGAAAATGAAGCGGCAATATCTGATAAAGAACGTTGGGCATCGATCGTCGGTGGCAGTGCAATGGTGCTAATGGGATTGCAACAGCGATCGCTGCGAGGAATTCTAACGGCAATCGCTGGCGGAGGTCTTGCTTATCACGGCGCAACCGCAGATAAAAGCCTGCAAGACAAAGTGGTGGATGCAACGGGTATCAACAAAGCGATCAGAGTTGAGAAAACTGTCACCATTGATAAATCGGCTGAAGAACTCTACAACTATTGGCACAATTTTGAGAACTTGCCGACCTTTATGAAGCACGTCAAATCGGTGCAGGTGCTTGATATGCGGCGGTCTCACTGGGTCGCTAACGCACCTTTAGGTCAAACGATCGAGTGGGATGCTGACATCATCAACGATCAGCCGAATCAACTAATCGCCTGGGCATCTGAAGAGGGCGCACAGGTCGATAACTCTGGCTTCGTACGGTTTTCGCCCGCCCCTGGCGATCGCGGCACCGAGGTCAAAGTGGTGATGGAGTACAACGTGCCGGGGGGGATGGTGACAGCCGCGATCGCCAAACTATTTGGTGAAGAACCCGAACAGCAGATCGGTGACGAACTGCGTCGATTTAAGCAACTGATGGAAACGGGTGAAATTGCTACGACCGAAGGGCAATCAAGAGGTCAATAACTTGCGGGGACATCTTAAATGAAAGCTGTTTGCTGGCACGGTGCCAACGATGTTCGGGTCGATAACGTTCCTGACCCGACGATTCTCAACCCACGGGATGCCATTCTTAAAGTGACGGCAACTACGATCTGTGGGTCTGATCTCCATATCTACGATGGCTACATTCCCTCGATGATGCCGGGTGACATTATCGGGCATGAATTCGTCGGCGAAATCGTCGAGACGGGGCGTGAAGTCAAAACGTTGAAAAAGGGCGATCGAGTCGTCGTCTCTTCAATGATAAGTTGTGGTCAGTGTCGCTACTGCAAGCATCAAGAGTGGTCACTGTGCGACAACTCAAACCCTAAAGGGGCGCTGCAAGAGCCGCTGTTTGGCTTCAGCACATCGGGAATTTATGGCTACTCCCACCTGTTTGGCGGTTATGCAGGGGCACAAGCCGAGTATGTGCGGATTCCCTATGCCGATTATGGTGCCATCAAAATCCCTGAAGGACTGACCGATGAGCAAGCCTTGCCCATCTCGGATGCCTTTCCAACTGGGTTTATGGGTGCAGATCTGTGCAACATTAAGCGCGGCGATATCGTTGCCGTTTGGGGCTGCGGTCCGGTGGGTCAATTCACGATTCGCAGTGCTTATATGCTGGGAGCCGAACGCGTCATCGCCATCGATCGCGTTCCCGAACGCTTAAAGATGGCAAGAGAGCAGAGTGGAGCCGACACCATCAACTACGAAGAAGTAGACGCAGGCGAAGCCCTCAAAGAGATGACTGGCGGACGCGGACCCGATGCCTGCATTGATGCCGTCGGGCTTGAAGCTCATGGCATGGGCTTTATGGGTGCTTATGACGAAGTAAAACAAGCTGTGAAACTGTCGATCGATCGTCCTTACGTCATTCGTCAAATGATTCTTGCCTGTCGCAAAGGCGGCACTTTGTCAATCATGGGCGTTTATGGTGGTTTCCTCGACAAAATGCCGATGGGTGCCGCGTTCAGCAAAGGCTTAACCCTAAAAATGGGACAAATGTTTGGGCAAAAATATATCCCGATGTTGCTCGATCGTGCCGTCAAAGGTGAGATCGACCCGTCCTATGTGTTCACGCACCAGATGCCTCTAGACCAGGCTAAACAGGCATATGAGACGTTCAAACACAAAAAGGACAACTGCATCAAAGTTGTGCTGAAACCCTAATTCATTTCTGCAATTCTTTATTTACTGGCTGCGACTCAAATGATCAAATCATTAACCACTCTCCTATCCAGCATTCTGTTATTTGTGGGTTTGTTATTTAGCAATCCTGCAACGTTTCAAGCGGTGGCAGCGGTCACGCCTAATGCGGCAAAACAAGTGATCAAAGAGGCTGATAGTGTTCAAGAGGCAACCCGAAATCTGAAGACATTAGACTCTTCAGAGATTCTTAAAAATCACGGCACTTTAGACACCACAAAAGACGTTCTGAAGACGAGCGCTCAAGACCGAATCACCGATCGACCAAAAGGCGATCCTTTAATCAGCACTGCCGAAGAAAAAATCAAAGAAGCGGCTGAAAACGTCAAAGAAAAGCTCAACCTCAACGAGCCAATTCCTGAAAGCACCAAAAAGTTTGGCAGACAGCTAACTGGGAAAGCAGACGATGCCGCAGACGAATTTGGAAAAGCGACTGATACGGTCACAGGTAAATCTCGACAAGTCGTTGAAGACATCGCAGACAAATCTAAGACTGCGGCAAAGGAAAGCAAGGAAGCGATAAAATCTAACGCTAGAGATATGACAAACTTATCGAAACCTGGTTATTACCAGACAAAGCGATAGATTGCCAACACTGACGACACTCAAACAAATTATCAACGGGTAATGGATTGCATTTGAGAATCCATCACCCCTGACTCACAAATTCACTGTGGAGAACCCTTAAATGAAAGCAGTTTGCTGGCGCGGTGCAAAAGACGTTCGAGTCGAAAATGTGCCTGACCCAAAAATTCTCAACCCTCGCGATGCGATCGTCAAAATCACCTCAACCGCGATTTGTGGCTCTGACCTGCACCTTTATGACGGCTTCATCCCCAGTATGATGTCGGGCGACATTATGGGGCACGAGTTTATGGGTGAAATCGTCGAGCTGGGTCCTGGAGTCAAGAATTTAAGCATTGGCGATCGGGTCGTCGTTCCATTCAATATCTCGTGTGGAAGCTGTTATAGCTGTAAAACTGCCCAGTGGTCGTTATGCGACAACTCGAATCCCAATGCGTTTATGGCAGAAGCGTTGTACGGTTACTCCGCAGCCGGACTGTTTGGCTATTCTCACATTTTTGGTGGCTATGCTGGGGGTCAAGCAGAATATGCACGGGTTCCCTTTGCAGATGTGGGTTTATACAAAGTTCCTGAAGGCTTGACTGATGATCAAGTGCTATTTTTAACCGACATCTTTCCGACTGGCTATATGGCGGCAGAGAACTGCAATATTAAACCTGGAGACACGGTTGCGATTTGGGGCTGCGGTCCAGTCGGGCAGTTTGCGATTCGCAGTGCCCGTATGCTAGGAGCAGAGCGGGTGATCGCCATCGATCGGTTTCCTGAACGCTTAAAAATGGCAAAAGAGCAAGCAGGCGCAACAGAAGTCATCAACTACGAAGAAGTGGACGCAGGCGAAGCCCTCAAAGAACTGACTGGAGGACGTGGACCCGATTCCTGTATTGATGCGGTCGGCATGGAAGCCCACGGCACGGGTCCCGACTATCTCTACGACAAAGCGAAACAAGCCGTTCGATTAGAGACCGATCGTCCGACTGCATTGAGACAGGTCATCGTCGCATGTGGCAAAGGCGGCACCGTTTCGATTCCAGGGGTGTATGGCGGCATCTTGGACAAGATACCGTTTGGAGCAGCGTTTAACAAAGGGCTGACGATGAGAATGGGTCAGACTCACGTTCACAAATACCTTGACCCGTTGATGAAGCACATTCAAAACGGCGACATCGATCCGTCATTTGTGATTACGCACCGGATCTCGATCGACGAAGCGCCTAAAGCCTATGAAACCTTTAAGCACAAGAAAGAGGATTGTATCAAGGTTGTGATCAAGATATAGCGGTCATCTGAATATCTCTCCAGACCCCAGCTTCTTGCTGAAGAAGTTGGGGATTTTTATGCAAAAAAGTGTGTTGTAAGAACGTCACAACACACCTACCAATTCAAATAAAACCGTTGTCAGTTGACGACTCTGCAAGATAACAGATTACGCATCAGTCTAGCTAGCAGCAGACTCAACACCCGAACTAATGGTTTGGTCATCGGGCTTTTGCTTACGGTGCCAGCTTCCGTCTTGACTGCGCTCAAAGCCCTGCTTGACACTATTCCAAGCAACACTCATCGCCGCTTCCTTGCTTAAACCATCTTTTTGAGAGTTGTTAAAGGCTGCTAAAAAGACCTGATCAGAACCGTCCATTAGTTGGTCGGTGACTTCAGCCGGTAGACTTGTGTTTTTCTCATCGACATCATCTCGTTTTGCCGCTTGTTGATCGGCATCTCGGTTAGACATTGCCTTCTCGGACGGCTCTCCGATCGGGGCACCCTTTTGCTCTTCTGCCATATCAATTCTCCTATGGTTAAAGTCTGAGATCATGATAAGCAGCCACTCTAGACGCGTCCTCTTCCCAAATGTAGGTTACGTTACAAAACCGCCTCTATCTTGAGGTCAGCCCAACACACCGCCCGATCGCTCAGGTAGATGCAGTTTCAAATGTTGCTCAACCCACTGGATGTCAGCAGAGCCATACAACAGCTTACTCTGGGGCTTTAGGTCGGATTGATTAAGCGTGAGTTTAGCCGAAGTTGTTCCTGCATTGACTGCAATCACTAAGGTGTCATCTCCTAGTGTGCGAGCAAATACATAAACGGTTCCTTCAGCGTGAAGAACTTTGTAGTCTCCCGTTCGCAGAGCCGAATGAGTATGACGGAGCGCAATCAGTTGGCGATGACACTCAAATATCTTGTAATTCCAATCAGATTCGGGCGGAAAGCCGCGACGGGAATCAGGATCGAGGGCACCTAGCAGCCCAACTTCATCTCCATAATAAATGCTGGGCGCACCCGGAAACGTCAGCAGCAAAAGGGTTGCGAGTTCAACGCTGGGCTGATCACCGCCTGCGATCGACAGCAGCCGAGCCGTATCGTGACTGGCTAACAGATTGAGTTGAGTGAGCTGAATCTCCCAATCATAGAGCGCCAACAGTGCCCGAATTTTTTCAGCATACTCCGCCGCAAACAGAGGAGGAGAGGGTTGATAATCTCGGCTTTGCACTTGACTGATATCGACTCGATCGCCTGCCACAAACGCGATCGTTGGACCTGTAAACAGATAGTTCATCACGCCATCAAACTGCGTTCCATCAAGCCATTGGCGTGAGTCACCCCACACTTCACCCACGATATAGGCTTCGGGATTGATGGCTTTGACCCGATCGCGGAATTCTTGCCAAAATCCAGGCGTTTTGATCTCAAACGGCACATCTAATCGCCAGCCATCTACGCCAAATTTAATCCAATATTCAGCAATCTCCATGATATATTCGCGCACTTCAGAATTGTCGTGATTAAACACAGGTAACGCACGATTGCCGTCCCACCCTTCATAGTTAGCAGGATAGTCACCGTTATAAGCGTTGACAGGCCATTCATAGACTTTGAACCAGTCAACCCAGGGCGAATGCGGTCCGTTTTCAAGCACGTCATGAAAGAAGAAAAAACCGCGACTAGAGTGATTAAATACTCCATCTAAAACGACTTTAATATCTCGTCGATGCGACTCTTCTAACAGGGCTTGAAACGCATCATTGCCGCCCAACATCGGATCAACTTGATAATAATCATGAGTGTGATATCGGTGATTGCTAGCCGATTGAAAAATAGGCGTAAAGTAAATCGCATTGATGCCCAAATCTTGAATGTAGTCGAGCTTTTCAGTCACACCCCACAAATCGCCTCCTTTATAGCCTTGCAGCGTCGGGATGGCGTGCCAATCTTCCCAGCGATCGTGATGATGCAGCCGCTTGCGTGCCGTCTGACTTTTGGCAAAGCGATCGGGGAAAATTTGATAAAAAACCGCGTGTTTCACCCAGTCTGGTGTTTGAATTTGCATGAGTGCCTTTCTAGTCCCTTTATCGCTAGGTTACAAGCACTTAACGATTTCTACAGTCCTACCTCTGGTAGAAAAAGCAGGGTTTGAGAGGCAAATATTAAATTTTAGGTAGAAAATCAATCCTGACTTTCTGGGTGAGGCAAGATACCCATAATTTGAGGGTCACGCCATGCAATTAAAAGATTTAGTTGAACGCAATGTCGTTGTTAATTTATCAACTCTAACGAGCGACAAAGAACTCGTCACCGACCTGCAAACCCGCCTCAGCGCGATCGGGTTTCTCACGGGAGATCTCAGCAAAGCGATTGATGGTGTGTTTGGGGCAGCAACTAAAGATGCGCTCGATCGCTTTTGCAAAGCGGTTCATCTCAACAACTCCAGCACAGGCGTATTTGGAGCCACTTTTGCTCGAAAGCTGATCGATATCCGTCCTCCGGTAATGCCAGTTGCGCCAGCGTTGGTGGCAAAATCTCAGTCCACGTCCGATGCACTGGCAATGGCTCTTAAATTCACCCTGCTCTGGGAGGGCGGCTATGTGAACCATCCTGATGATCCCGGTGGTGCCACCAACAAGGGCGTGACTCAAGACACCTACAACACCTACCGCATCAACAATCGGCTCTCGACTCGCAGAGTGGATTTGATCACCGATGCAGAAGTTCATGACATCTATTTGTCGATGTATTGGAAGCCTTCACAAGCAAATATTATGGTGTTGCCATTAGCGATCGCTCATTTTGACACGGCTGTTAACTTTGGAGTGGGGGGCGCGATCGAGTTTTTGCAAGAAGCATTGGGAATCAGCGCTGATGGCATTTTTGGTCCAGGAACTCAGGCGGCTCTGTTAGCCAACAACAACGCCCAAACTGCTCAAAAAATCGTTTGGGGTCGGATTTACTATCGCAATCAGCGCGTAAATTCTAACCCCACTCAAGGGGTCTTTCTAACAGGTTGGCTAAACCGAGATAATGACCTGGGCGGATTTTTGCAGAGCCGGGATGTCTTGATCGCTTAAAGCGCGATCGCCGATAATAAACCTAACCTGCGTCATAATATTCTATGCACATCACAGGCATAACCGCCCAGCAGCTAGAAGCCGCGATGCCCGATGCCAGCAAACTTTTGAGCGATGAGCCAGAGATGGAAAGTTCGTTACACTACGCGCAACTGGCGTTATTGGTCGCCTGTCTCGAATTTCTGTGGCGCGATCGTACCGATTTCTTTATCGGCGCAAATCTCACCATTTACTTCAGTCGTCAACAACTGCGAAACCGTGACTTTCGCGGACCCGATTTCTTCTTAATTCAGCAGACCGATCGCCGACCTCGCAACGCCTGGGTGACGTGGGAAGAAGACGGCAAATATCCCAACCTAATTATTGAACTGCTCTCAACTTCGACCGCCGACATCGATCGTACCTTTAAGAAAACCCTCTATCAAGATCGCTTTCGGACTCCAGAATATTTCTGGTTTTCTCCAGACACCCTGGAGTTTGAAGGATTTCGCTTCACTGGAACTCAATATCAACCCATTGCAATTAACTCTAACGGGTGGCGTTGGAGTGAGGAACTAGAGCTTTATTTAGGAGTTGAGAATAAGCAACTCCGCTACTTTACAACCGATGGACGGCTTGTTCCAACTCCTCAAGAACGCGCAGAACAGTTAGCTGAACGGCTGCGATCGCTTGGAGTCGATCCCGATCAAATCAGCTAGCGGGTTCGCTGTCCACGATCGCTCTCTGCTGTTGATATTGCTCTTTGAATTTTCGTTGCTGTTGATTGTGATCGACGATCGCAGAGGGATAACCACAGCGATCGCGATCGTATTGTGAAATCTCTCCCGTAATTAAATCTTTGGTGTCAATACCTCGCAATTCTGGCAACCATTCGCGAATGTAGTCTGCGTCCGCATCAAATTTCTTTGCCTGACTCGCAGGATTGAAGATTCGCAGTGGTTTGGGGTCCATGCCGCTCGATGCGCTCCACTGCCAGCCGCCGTTATTGGCAGACAGATCACCATCGTAGAGTGTCTGCATAAAATACTTCTCGCCGAGCCTAAAATCGACTAGCAGATCTTTGGTTAAAAAACTGGCAACGATCATGCGGCAACGGTTGTGCATCCAGGCAGCCTCGTTCATTTGACGCATAGCAGCATCGACGATCGGATACCCCGTCCGACCTTCACACCACGCCTGAAAATACTCCTCGTTGTTCTCCCACGGAAAGGTTTTGAGCACTTTGCGGTATGCCCCTTCTGCCAACTCTGGAAAGAAATACATAACGTGCTGATAAAATTCTCGCCACGCCAACTCTTGCCGCCAGGTCTGAATGCTGGCTTGAGTTTCATCACTGCGGCTTTGCTCTAATGCCGTCACTGTTGCCGCCCAGACGGTTCGCACGCCAATCACGCCAAACTTGAGGGCTGCACTCAACAACGACGTGCCCGGATTTGCCGGGAAGTTGCGCTGCTCCTGATAGGCATTGATTGCTGACTGACAAAATTCTTCTAATCGCTCTTGTGCAGCCTGTTCGCCCGGTTCCAACATTAACGAGTTGTCCCAAACAAACCCCAAATCTTTGGCGGTAGGAAGCGCGATCGTGCCCGCTTGTTTTGCTTTTTCTGCCTCTGCTTCAGTCAGCCCTTCTGCCCCTATCAAGCCAGGCATCGGTTCTACTTTGGGTTTGCTGACCCAGTTCCGCCAAAATGGACTGTAGACGGTGTAAGGCGAACCCGAACCAGACTTAATCTCTTCAGGAGAGTGCAGAAGCTGATCCCAAGAGGTTTTGACCTCGATGCCAGCTTGGTTGAGAGCGGAGATCATAGCTCGATCGCGTTCTTGAGAATAGGGTTCGACATCCCAGTTCCAGAAAACGGCTTGGGCGTTGAGTGCCTTTGCTAACTTGGGGACGGCGGTTCGGGGATCGGCATTGAGGATGAGTAGTTGGCTTCCTGCCTCTACATAGCGCCGCTGGAGCGATCGTAGGCTTCCGATCATATACGTGACCCGCGCTGGGGCGACATCATCTCGCTGCAACAGATTGGGATCGAGGCAAAAAACGCCGACGACTTTGGGCGATCGTTGACGTGCGATCGCCAATCCCACATTATCCGCGGTTCGCAAATCTCGACGGTGCAAAAACAAAATTAGATCAGACATAGAAGTTAGCAGAGAGAGAATGGCTATACTAGGCTTCCTGACCGAATACACCCTCATCCCCAACCCTTCTCCCTGAGGAGAAGGGAGCCAGAACCTCTCGTTCCCTCTCCTTGGGGAGAGGGCTAGGGTGAGGGTAGAGTATTCGTGCAGAAGGTCTACTTTCTACTATCTCTCAAGTCAAGAACGGTTTCGCCAGCATAAAGCTACAGATTGACTTAGCATCCGTCAGATCACCTGAATAGATCGCCTGTTCGACTTCTTCAGGACTCATGAGAACCGTTTCAATATCCTCATCGTCGTCTTGCTGAGGAGGATTTTCGAGCAATTCTAGATCGGTTGCCAGAAACGTATAGATAATTTCATCTGAATAGCCCGGAGCCAAAAAGAACTCACCGAGTTTCTTTAAAGTGCCTGCTCGATAGCCGACTTCTTCTTGAATCTCGCGCTCGATCGTTCCCGCTGGGTCTTCACCCACTTCAAGCGTCCCCGCCGGAAACTCTAACAGTCGCCCCTGCACGGTGAAGCGATATTGGCGAGTCAGAACCAGTTTACCATCGGGTCTAACCGGGACTGCCAACGCTCCTCCGGGATGGCGCACACATTCCCACTCGCCCTCAGATTTGTTAGGCAAGCGCAGTCGATTGACTTCAAACCTAAACTTGCGACCCTTGTAGGAAAGGCGCTGTTTGAGCAACTGAGGCGGTTCTGAACCCAAAGCCATGAGCAAAAAGGGTAAAGGGCAAATGTTTCTAAGTAACAGCCTGTTTGATCCCTGAGTGATCCACTCGTTGAGCCAGTTGAGCGACCGTAGCACCCGTCACAGGCTCCACCCAGTCAGGGGCAATTTCTGCCAGGGGAACGAGAACAAAGGCACGATCGCACATCCGAGGATGGGGGATTTGCAAATCAGGCGTATTTAAGATTACATCATCAAACAGGAGCAAGTCTAAGTCAAGGGTTCGCGCACTCCATCGCTGCTGTCTGACTCTCCCAAACTGACGCTCAACCTCTAAAAGAGCGTAGAGCAACTCATGCGGGGTGAGCATAGTGTTCAGTAGTGCACACTGATTGAGATAATCGGGCTGAGGAGGGCTATCAGGCAGAGTCAGCGCTTTCGTTAAGTAGCCGTGTGACTGCTGCTCGACGCTGATCCCCAGCGTGCGATCGAGGGTTTCAAGTGCAGACTTTAGAATAGTTTGAGAGTCGCCCAAGTTACTGCCAAGCGCGACTGCACACAGGGCGGATTGCAATTAGTTCTTCTCGCTTTTCTCAGCTTCACTCTTAGGCGCAGCACTCGGAGCCGGACTCGCCTCTGAGCTAGGAGCCGCAGTCGGAGCTGCACTTGGGCTAGTCGGCGCACTCGAAGGATCACTGGTTGCGCCCGGAGGAGCACCACTTGCCGCCTTTTGAATCTGGTCTTTATATTGAGCGGGTGCTAGCGAAACTGCCGTGTCAAACAGGGGTTTTGCCTGATCTGCTTTACCTTGCGCCTTTAGCACCAGTGCTTTGCCGAACACAGGCTGAAAGTCTTGCTTGTTGCCCTGAATCGCTTCATCAAACACATTCACGGCTTCGCTGTAGCGTTTTTGAGACGCAAACACTCGACCGAGCAACACTTGAACGGCTGTCACATCGACGCTACCTGCCTGATTTTTATTCGCTTGGGGTGCGGTTTTGAGCGTGTCTTGCAGCATTCCGATCGCCGCTTCGGGTCGCTGCTGCTCAATCAACAGTCCGGCTAATCCTTGCAGCGCATTCAGGTCGCCCGGTTTGGTGTTGAGAATATTGCGATATGCCTGAGCGGCTCCCTCTTTGTCTCCGGTCTGCTGCTTGGCTTGAGCCAGCAACACTGCATATTCAGACTGAGCCGGATTCAGCTTGGCTAATGTTTCGAGCGGCTCGATCGCGCCCTTAATATCGGTTAATCTCAGCCGCGCTTCTAGCAATCCTCGCAGAGCAGTCTGATTTTCTGGCTCACGTTTGAGAACTTCTTCATAGCCTCTTGCCTGCGCCTCAACGTCTGCTTTTTTAGCTTCGACTGACTGCGTTGGGCTAGGAGTCGCGACCGTATTTTTTTGAGGGGTAAACGTCGCACTGATCAGAGGGATGATCGACACCCCCAACAGACCCACGGTTGCGATAATCAACACCACATTCAGCAGCCAACGATTCTTCCGCTTTTCAGCCACAGGATTGCCTCGAAATCTACAGCGTATTCAATATAGTCTGTCAGGCGGACGATCGACGATCAAAAACGGGCAATAGACGAATTCTATGTACCCGTCTTTAGTGACTCAGTGCCAAATCGGTTAGCTAGCTGCTTGAGCAGATTGCTGGCTTGCAGGAGTCGCAGACATGGCAGTTTGTGATTGTGTAGCCGGGTCAACTTGGGATAGCTCAACGTGATTGAGCAGCGTGGTCACAAATGAGAACAGCAGAAACGGCAAAGACAGCACTAGCACAAGCCCGACCGTTGCCAGCGCATAGACCGGACGAGCCGCGCCCATCAGAGCCATTGCAGCCGCCAAACTGATAAAAATCACAATCAGCCAGATCATAATCTGACCGTAAACATCTCCAAACGAGAGGGTGCACACCACTTGATATTTTTTCAGGTTATTCATAAAGGCTGCCTCGCAATAGCGGTCTGAACTGAAGACTTTTTGCAAAAAGTGTCTTTCAGCAAAAAGTTCTGTAAACCTTCAATGTAGGGCGACTTCTCAGCGTCTCCTCATTTTTGACATCTAAATGCAGAATTTTTTACATCGCTTCACGATCGATAAAATCTGATGAATAAGGATTATCTAGACGGGACCAGCAACACCGCTTAATGTACAAGAAAGTGAATTCCACCGTCTCATGCCGCTAGAACAGATCGAAATTCTCTCGTCTAACGAAATCCGTCGGACTCTGACTCGGTTAGCCTCCCAAATCGTCGAGAAATCGGGCAATCTCTCAAAATTGGTGCTCTTAGGAATCTATACCAGAGGAGTGCCGCTAGCTGAAAAGTTAGCCGAGCAAATCGAAGCGTTGGAAGGAGTGCGCGTGGCGATCGGAGCGATTGACATTACCTTTTATCGCGATGACCTGGATACGATCGCGGTTCGCACCCCTGCTAAAACCAACATCCCGTTTGATCTTTCGGGCAAAACTGTGGTGCTGGTCGATGACGTGATCTATAAAGGACGAACCATTCGAGCCGCGTTAGATGCCGTGATTGACCACGGCAGACCTGAAGTGATTCGATTAGCGGTGCTGGTCGATCGCGGACATCGCGAGGTGCCGATTCATCCCGACTTCACAGGCAAAAAGCTGCCCACAGCTAAAGAAGAAACGGTCAAAGTGTATGTGCAAGATATCGATGGACGAGATGGCGTGGAACTCATTAAGGGATGAATTCAGTTACGTTAGAAGAATTATTGAGTATTTGACATTTCTATGAATTCTTTTGCAGACACCCAAATTCGCAAAGCTGATCACCTTCGCATTTGTCTTGATGAAGAGGTGCAGTGTCAAGACGTGACGAATGGATTAGAGCATTATCGGTTTGTTCATAATTGTTTGCCCGATCTCGATCGCGATGACATCAGTCTCAGCACCTCATTTTTAGGCAAAAAGCTAGGCGCACCGATTCTGATTTCCTCAATGACCGGGGGAACGGAGATCGCAAAGCAGATTAACCAGCGACTAGCCACGATCGCTCAACATTACAAGCTGGCGATGGGCGTAGGGTCTCAGCGCGTGGCGGTCGAAAATCCTCAAGTGGCAGACACTTTTGCGATGAGAGAGATCGCGCCCGATGCCGTTCTGTTCGCCAATCTGGGAGCAGTTCAGCTTAACTATCGCTACGGCATTGATGAGTGTCTGCGAGTCATCGAACAGCTTGAAGCCGATGCCCTGATTTTGCATCTCAATCCGCTGCAAGAATGTGTGCAGACAAAGGGAGATACTAACTTTCGCGGCTTGCTAAAGAAAATTGCGGCGCTGTGTGAAAAACTTCCTGTTCCAGTGATTGTCAAAGAAGTGGGCAACGGAATTTCTGCCCCGATCGCCCAAAAATTGATTGCGGCAGGAGTCGCCGCGATCGACGTAGCAGGAGCAGGGGGCACATCTTGGGCAAAGGTCGAGAGCGAACGGGCAACCGATGACAAACAGCGTCGGCTGGGCGCAACGTTTGCCGATTGGGGCATTCCAACCGCCGAGTGCATTGTGGCGGTGCGATCGGTGTCTGCCGATGTTCCCCTAATCGCGTCGGGCGGGTTGCGAAACGGATTAGAGATTGCGAAGACGATCGCGCTGGGTGCTGATCTTGCGGGGCTGGCGTTTCCATTTTTGCAAGCGGCGAACGAGTCTGAAGAAGCCCTCCATGCCCTAGCCGATGTGCTGATCGCAGAAATCACAACAGTGCTTTTTTGCACTGGAAATGCGACGCTTGCTGACTTAAAGCGATCGGGAGCCTTAAAGAATGTTTGAGCGGTGGTTTGGTTTTGCAAAACAAAGGCGCAATCAACGATGGATTGACCCAATTACCGTGGAGACGTTTTGGTGGAACGTCTCGTCGATTTTATAACCACCCACGAGAGAGCGCTTTTTAACCATTCAACGCGATCGCAATACAATCCATTGCGCGTTTACCCGATGGCGTGGAGACATTCCGCCGAAACGTCTCTACGTGGGGACAAATAATTTTTGGACATCCTCTAAAATCTAAACGTTGTCTCTTTGATTTGTTAATGACCTATTGCCTCGGAATTTTAACCAGCGCTGGCTTGGTGATGGCTGCTGACTCTCGCACAAACGCCGGGGTTGATTATGTTTCGACCCACCAAAAGCTGTTTGACTTTTCGCTACCCGGAGATCGAGTGATTTTGCTCTGCACGTCGGGCAATCTGTCGGTGACTCAATCCGTTTTGACGCTGCTAAAACGAGACATTAAAGTTCAAGAACCGATCAACCTGCATACGCTGCCCAATCTGTATGAGATCGCTCGATATATTGGCGGCAAAACGCGGCAGATTCAAGAGCAGGATCGATCGTGGCTCGAAAAAGATCGCATCGACTTCAAATGCACGTTTTTGCTGGGCGGACAGATTCGAGGTGAAGAACCGGAACTGTACATGATCTATAGCCAGGGCAACTGCATTCAAGCGTCTAGAGAAACGCCATTTTTGCAGATTGGCGAGGCGAAATATGGTAAACCGATTCTCGATCGAGTGCTCAATTTTGACACATCATTAGAGGCGGCGGCGAAGTGTGCGCTGCTGTCGATCGATTCCACGATGAAGTCGAATATTTCGGTCGGTCCGCCGATTAATGTCGTGATGTATGAAGCGGATAGTTTCAAAATTCGCTATGAGCTGCGGCTCGATCGGGGTGCGCCCTATCTGGCTCAGATTCGTAGATTTTGGGAAAGTCATCTCAATGAGGCATTTGAACGAATGCCCAATGTGGATTGGGATCAGTCTTTAGAATCCGATCAAGACAACCCTTGAATTTGAATCTGATAGTGAATGGTAGACTGCACGTTTCCACCTTGACTAAAGCTGCCAGAAATCGGAGCCGCATAGTTAGAAACAGCGCTGGCGACGAGGGCAATGTGCCGATCGCTGACCGCCAATCCATGCGTCGGGTCATAGCCTCGCCATCCTGCACCCGGCAAATAAACCTCAGCCCAGGCGTGAAGATGTCGATCGTTTTGATCAAGGTCGCCTTCTTGATAGCCACTGACAAACCTAGCCGCAAGTCCGACTGATCGACACACCTCGATGAAGAGAACCGTCAAATCTCGACACGATCCTTGTTTTTCTGACCAAGTGATTCTAGGTGAAAGCGGCGTTCCGGTTTCGCGAATCAGATAGGTGCAGGTTTCGTAGATGCGTTGATTGAGGGTTCCTAAGAAGTTGATGGTGTCACCCGAAACTGCGTGATTGATTTCTTGAGCAAGCTGGAGCGCGATCGGATCAACGGACGTTGCAAAGGATACGTTTTGTCCGGTTAAGTAAGGCTGAAGCTGCAACAACAGCGAGGCGGGATAATCGATCGGAAGCCTTGCCGCCCAAGGTTCCATCAAATAGTTAAACGGATTTGACTCGTGAGTTTCAACTTGAGACTGTGCCTGAACTTGCAGATAATCGGTCTTCTCAGGCGGAAACCAAACTTTGATTAGAGCATTGCCATCGAGATCGATAATCTGCGATCGGGAAATCGGCGTTGGAGTGACTTGCAGCGAAAATAATTTCAGTGTTTGCCAACCATTCGATCGCGGACGCAACCGCACCAGATGAGGCTGCAACGTCACAGGCTGACTGTATTTATAAGTGGTGATATGAGAAATTTGGTAAAGCACGAGAAAGAGGGTTAATGAACAGGTTGCGATGCAAAAAAAGTCTCGAAGATATTCTTGCCCACTTCATTCATGCGACGCTGTAAACTGTCTAAAAATTCGTGCAGCCCGACGTGAACGATTTCATCGATCGTCAAATAATCCAAGTCCGATCGCAGTCGCCCCAACGTGCGCTCAGCAGGATTGCACCAGGTTCCGATCGGAGTTCCTGTAATTTCATGCAGCGATCGCTCCCCTTGCTGAACGCAAAACCGAATCGATCGCGGAAAATCTCGCTCTAAGACCAAAAACTTAGCGACCGACATCGGCGTGATGCGATGCAACCCCTGTTTGCGATACATCTCGTAGGCACTGGCAGATCGCAACAGCGCCATCCACTGCAAATCATCCAGCGTCGTGCCAACATCTTTGACCGATGGCAGCAAAATAAAATACTTTACGTCCAGGATTCGGGTGGTTTTGTCCGCTCGTTCTAAGAGTCTGCCAATTTGTCCAAAATGCCAGCCTTCGTTGTGGGTCATCGTCGCGTTGGTGATGCCCGCAAACAGGTGACTGGCGAGTTTCACCTCACTAAAAAATTCTGGCAACTGAGACGGGGAGGTTGATTGAGCCGCCTCTTTGACCATGAAATAAAACGCATTCACCTGTTGCCACATTTCAGACGAGATAATTTCTCGCACCGATCGAGCATTTTCCCGCGCCGAATTTAGACACGACAAAATCGAATTGGAATAATTGCGGTCAAACGTGAGAAAACGAATCACATTTTCAGCCGTCGCCTCGCCATAGCGTTCTTTAAACAGAGGCAAATCTCCAGTCGTTAACACTAACGGCTCCCATTGTTGGGTGACACCGATCGGAGAATCCAACAGCAAATTCAAATTAACGTCAATAAATCGAGCAATATTTTCTGCTCGCTCAATATAGCGATTGAGCCAATAAATCGAATCAGCAACACGACTCAGCATAGAAACTTTTGTTATTTACAAATGACCCACGTATCTTTACTGCCGCCGCCCTGAGAGGAGTTGACGACGAGAGAACCCTTTTTCAACGCCACCCGCGTCAGCCCACCCGGATTGACATAAATCTCTTTGCCGTAAAGCACATAAGGACGCAAATCGACGTGACAGCCCTCAAACCGATCGCCAATCAGCGACGGCACACGAGACAGCGAAAGCGTCGGTTGAGCAATGTAATTGCGAGGGTGTGCCTTAATTTTTTCGGCAAATTCGTCGCGCTGCGCCTGGGTTGAATGAGGACCAATTAACATTCCATAACCGCCGGACTCGTTGGCGCATTTGACCACCAACTGATCTAAATTGGCTAAC
>JBBQYE010000005.1:0-27599 GCA_038208945.1 Leptolyngbyales cyanobacterium
CACTACGAGCTTTATCAAAAACATCTGCAAGGTCGTCCTCTGACTGCGCTGCGAGATTTACTTGATTTCAAGAGCGATCGTCCCTCAATTCCGCTTGAGGAGGTTGAGGCTGTGACTGAAATCGTCAAGCGATTCTGTACGGGTGGAATGTCACTCGGTGCCCTCTCACGAGAAGCGCATGAAGTCTTGGCGATCGCCATGAATCGCATCGGCGGTAAATCTAATTCTGGGGAAGGTGGCGAAGACCCTGTACGATTCAACGTCCTGAAAGATGTTGATGATCAAGGGCTTTCTCCTCTGCTACCCCATTTAAGGGGCTTGCGAAACAACGACACCGCCAGTTCTGCGATTAAACAAGTTGCGTCTGGTCGGTTCGGGGTGACTCCAGAGTATTTGATGAGTGCCAAGCAGATTGAAATCAAAATCGCTCAGGGTGCCAAGCCGGGTGAAGGTGGACAGTTGCCCGGTCCAAAAGTCAGCCCTTATATTGCGATGCTGCGGAGATCGAAGCCCGGAGTTACGCTGATTTCGCCACCGCCCCATCACGACATTTACTCGATCGAGGATTTGTCACAGCTTATTTTTGACCTGCATCAAATCAATCCAGTCGCGCAAGTCTCGGTGAAATTGGTGGCAGAAGTGGGGATTGGCACGATCGCCGCAGGCGTTGCCAAAGCGAATGCTGACATTATTCAAATCTCTGGTCACGATGGCGGCACGGGCGCATCTCCTTTGAGTTCGATCAAACACGCGGGTAGCCCGTGGGAGTTGGGCTTAACCGAAGTACATCGTGTGCTAATGGAAAACCAACTGCGCGATCGGGTGCTGCTGCGCGTCGATGGGGGCATCAAGACGGGTTGGGACATCATCATGGCGGCTCTAATGGGCGGCGAAGAATATGGATTTGGCTCGATCGCGATGATTGCTGAAGGCTGCATCATGGCGCGAATCTGTCATACCAACAACTGTCCGGTCGGCGTGGCGAGTCAGAAAGAAGAACTGCGGAAACGCTTTCCGGGCACCCCTGAGCACGTCGTTAACTTCTTCTACTTTGTCGCCGAAGAAGTGCGATCGCTGTTAGCTCGTTTGGGATACCGCACGCTCAACGAGATTATCGGTCGCTCAGATTTGCTGAAGGTGCGCGAATCGGTACACATCACCAAAACCAAGAGCCTGAATTTGAATTGTTTGACTCAGCTTCCTGACACTCGCGAAAGTCGCGACTGGCTGAATCACGAATCGGTTCACAGTAACGGCGTTGTGCTAGATGATGAACTGCTCAGTGATGCTGACATTCAAGCGGCAATTCAAAATCAGACTTACGCAACCAAAACAATGAAGGTGGTGAACACCGATCGGACGGTGGGTGCTCGACTGTCGGGGGCGATCGCCAAGCGCTATGGCAATACGGGTTTTGGCGGTCACATTACGCTGAACTTTAACGGCAGTGCGGGGCAGAGCTTTGGAGCGTTTAACCTTCCGGGGATGACGCTTAATCTAGAAGGCGAGGCAAACGACTATGTAGGTAAAGGGATGCACGGCGGCGACATTGCCATCAAGCCGACTGCGGAGATTACTTACGATCCCGCCGAAAATGTGATTATTGGTAACACCTGTCTCTACGGGGCAACGGGCGGCAACTTGTTCGCTAACGGTCAAGCAGGAGAACGATTTGCGGTTCGCAATTCTCAAGCGCAAGCCGTGGTTGAAGGAGTCGGCGATCACTGCTGCGAATATATGACGGGCGGCACGATCGTGGTTCTCGGTCGATCGGGTCGCAACGTGGGGGCAGGCATGACGGGCGGTTTGGCATACTTCTTAGATGAAGATGGCACCTTTCAGTCGAAGGTCAACCCAGAGATTGTGAAAGTCCAGCGAGTGATCACGCCTGCGGGTGAGCAGCAGTTAAAAGAACTGATCGAGGCGCATCGCGATCGTACTCAGAGTCCCAAGGCAGCGATGATCTTGGAGCACTGGTCTGAGTATTTGCCCAAGTTTTGGCAGGTGGTGCCTCCGTCTGAGAAGGACACGCCAGAAGCCAACCCAGAAGTGAGTAAGGTGTCCGTTTCGGTGTAACTAAAAATAGCGATCGTGAGGTTCTTTAGAAGCATCACGATCGCTAGTCTTGATGAAGACTCTACCTAAGATCTAATTTGTCACCATCGGAACTTTTGGGACAGGTAGAGTCGTTCGATCTCGCAAAAGCTTTCCTGAGTCTGAGTAAACCACTTCTGTGTTTAGTCCTGGAGGATAGGTTGTCCCACGTCCAGTTATTGGACTGCCGACAGAAAATGGATACTTGGTTTTGCCAAATACAACAATCACAACTGATTCCTTTAAACCGGTGAGTTCAGGGATCACAGTCTTGCTAGTGTTCGTAGTAATTGACACGTCTGACATTGAAGAACTCACATCTTGAGCAATTTTCTCAGTCACACCGGGCTTTAGCTTGCGGCGATCAATAGGTTTGATGTCTTGGAGTTTCCGCAAGATGTCTGGGTCAATCCATTTAGCTGACAATTCGGCTGACTGATGCAGATTCATACGGGGTGATGCTTGGATGCTGGCAGAAATGCCAACAGTTGCTAATATCACGCTCACAACTGGAGCATAGAGGAGTTTCTTCATGGTCGGGTAAACGTAATAGTGCCGTTGCTGTATGTTGTTGACCAACTAAAGGTGTTGTTCGATGTGTCGAAAACTACTGTCGATGACGGAGTTGTGTATGGACTTGTGCCAATCTTCTGCTGAACAGTCATCGTCGTATTTCTAGTAAAAGTATTTGCGGTATCGTTCGACTCAATTCCCCAGTCAACTCGGCTAGCAGCATTTGGGGTGTACTTCACATTTACAAAACCAGGGTCAAACCGTGTCATTTCTCACTTAACAACTCATCCATTCTGCAATTCAGCAACGCTATTTAATCTACGATTTTTCACAAGTCGTTTCCCTTGATGTCGTTTAGATCAATGGATTGGTAGGCTCGATCGAGATCCTTCCGCCCAACTCCCAAAGACTCGTCCACGAGTATCAAAGACTCGCTCATGAGTTCTAGAGACTCGTCCGAGAATATCAAAGACTCGTCTGAGGGGGGGTGAAGAATCGTTCATAAGTATCGAAGACTCTCCCATGAGTATTTAAGACTCGTCCACGAAACTCAAAGATTCACGCACGAGTATCAAAGACTCGTCCACGAGACTCAAAGACTCACGCACGAGTATTAAAGACTTGCGAACAACAATGAGAAGGTGAGTAGTGACTGGGGCTACTGAGATCTTTCACCTGATCGAAAATCTTCTGCTCATAACATTCACCCGCCCATGATTGAAAATCACGGTCTACTGGTGCGAAGTCTGCTCAGGAACTGGAAGAGTATCTAGAGACTTGCCATCAGACATAGTTCCACCGTTATCGCAGAGTCCGTCCGGAGATTGATCTCCGGATGGGTCGGCAACGTCGCGACGAGACTGACAGGAAAACCTCGTTAACAAGCAAGTTCCTCAAAGCATTCAGTCTATTTCAACGGACTTCGCAAGGCTAGCCCGGAATTCCATTCACGGGCGGGACAGAGCCGCAGCAAAGAGGCTGTTGCAGGATCTAGGTTTCCTTCTCAACGACTCTTTGTGAACTCGAAGCGTTTCTCAAAGCCACTTCCAGAAACGTTGATCGATCATCAATCCTGTAGAACGAGAGACACCTGATTCATCTCCTCCGCAACTCCGCCGCACCAGCGTTCTAAACCGACTCCCGATCGAGACCCTCCTCTTTCAATTGCCAAGACCGATCGGGAGACAGCTTCAACACTCGCGCGTGATAGTTGGCTAAGGACGATCGATGTCCCACACTCAAAAACGTGGTGTCGAGCGTCTGCAACTGCTGATACAGCCGTTCTTCATTATCAGCATCAAGGGCGCTAGTGGCTTCGTCCAAGATGGCATAGCTCGGTTTGTTGAGAAAAAGCCGCGCAAAAGTGAGTCGCTGCTGTTCGCCCAAAGACAAAAGATCTGCCCAATCGTGCTGAGTGTCAAACCCGCCAAATCGTTTCGCCAGATCTGCCAAGTTCACCCATTCCAGAATGGTTTCTAGCTGATGGTCATCCACCTCGATCGACCGATTAGGATACACCATTTGTTCGCGCAGCGTCCCCGCCACCATATAAGGGCGCTGAGGCAAAAAGAGAATCTGATCTGATGCCGGACGCACGATTGTCCCCTCGCCAGAAGTCCACAACCCCGCGATCGCTCTTAGCAACGAGCTTTTACCACAGCCACTCGCCCCCATGACTAGAAGCCCTTGCCCAATCGGGACTTCTACCGATAAATCCTGGATCAAGATGCGCTGATGGTTGGGCGTTTCTAACGTCAGATGCTCGATCGCTAACCGCTCCGCTTCCACCGTTTGAATGGTCGAACTGACAGCATCAGATTTAGGTTGCTCCAGAAACTCAGCAAAGGTGAAGAGTCGATCGATTCCGGCTCCAAAAGTAGTCAATGCCTGGAATCTGGCAACCACGACATTGAGTGAGAAAAACACCCGCACAAAGGCTCCCTGGGCTTCGGTGACTTTGCCGATCTCCATTTCTCCTGCAAAAATGGCAGGAGCCACCACGAGCGCAGGCAAAATAAACGGAATGAATTCGTAAGCGTTCGTCAAAACATTCAAGTTTAATTCCCAGACGAGCAGCCGTTTGACATTCTCAAAGACTTCTAAAAATCGGTATTTGACCTGATTTGATTCCTGGTCTTCGCCCCGATAGAACGCGATCGCTTCTGCGTTTTCTCGGATTCGCACCAGACTAAATCGAAAATCGGCTTCTTTTTTAAGCTGTTCAAAGTTGAGCCGCACCAGCGGTTTACCAAACACCAGCGTGGTGACTAGAGTGCCCACTAGCGCGTAGAGCACCAAAAAAATCACGAGCGGTTTAGAAATGCCCCACAGCACTCCGCTAAACGCAATCACCGAGAGAATCGACTCTACCAACACCAGCAAAAACGTCAGCGACTCTTGCGTAAAACTGCGAACATCTTCTGCAATTCGCTGGTCGGGGTTGTCAATGTCGAGATCAGACGCATTGAGGTAATAATAGGCGCGATGGTCAAAATATTGGTCAACAAAGCGAGTCGTTAGCCAGCGTCGCCACTGCAAACTGAGACGATCGCGCAAATATCGGTAGCCTGCCAGCAGAGGCGCATAAATCACTAGCACTGCGACGAAAATGATCACCGTTTGCCAAAATCGCGGCTCATCTTTTGCAGAAAGGGCTGAAATCAACACGCCTCGCTTGTTGTTGAGCACCACACTCAGCCCCGTGTAGGCAAGCAAGAACAGCACTACTCCCAGCAGTAGCCCTCTCGCTTGCCACTTTTCTTCGCTGACCCAATAAGATTTGGCGATCGTCCAAAATTGCCGAAATACGTTTAAATTCAACCGATTCATAAAGCAATCCTGTTAACCGCCTACGTGAATTGTAGGGCGACGATCGGGGTTCTTTTCAGCTAGCCGCAAGACTTCGCGCGTCACTAAGGGAATATCGCCCTCGCCAAACAGAATGAACCGCAGCAAATATTGAATCGGATTGCCCTCCGCCCAGCCAAAATAGATGTGCGGCAATTGACCTGTCTGATCCCGGAGGTTGAGCAAAAGTGCGGCGATCGCATTTGGAACCGCCGCACTTTTGGTTCGCAGAATGCGGTAGCCATCCACCTCAACGCCGCTAACCTGCAGTACGCCGCCAAAGTCAGACGCATCCGAAACCTGCACCTCTAAAAACAAAATCGGCTCAGTGGGTGGAATGTGGTTATCTTCACGCACCTCCTTCTCTTTTAAAAAATACTCCTGTTCGTCACCTGCATTTAACCGATTGGCAATCAGCCGAATCGTATGCTGGCTCTCTTTGGCAATAAAACCACGAGCCGTTTCATCTAACTCGATTTGCTCAACTCGCAACTCAGTCGATCGCCAGACTCGCGACACCAGCGATGTAAGCACGATCGCACCGATGAAAAACGCCGCAATCCGAATCCCTTCCGGTCGCTCGATGATATTTACAACCGTCGTGTAGATAAAGACGAGCGTAATTGCGCCAAACATCACGACTCCGCGCCGCGATCGCCGATGTCGCGCCGACAACGTGACCGCAAACGACGCGGAACTGATCAACACCAAAACTCCCGTAGCATACGCGCCGCCTTGAGCCTCAACGTTGGCGCGAAACAGAATCGTAATCACAAATGCGATCGCGGTGTAAACCAATACCAACGGTCGCGTTGCTCGTGCCCAGTTAGGAGCCATGCCATAGCGCGGCAAATAGCGCGGCACAATGTTGAGCAATCCAGCCATCGCTGATGCCCCCGCAAACCACAAAATCGCGATCGTGCTCAGGTCATAAACGGTGCCAAAACCATCCCCCAAATAGAGATGAGCAAGATAAGCAAGCGCCCGTCCACTCGCTTTCCCTCCCGTTTGAAACTCTGCTGTCGGAATCAGCAACGTGGTGACGAGGCTGGTAGTGAGCAGGAAAAAGCTCATGATGAGAGCAGCGATCGTCAGCAGTTTGTGCGTATTTTGAATGCGTCCTCTAGGGCGTTCTTCGGTGTCGCTTGCGTGCCCTTTGACAAGTGGCATCACCACTACTCCTGTTTCAAACCCTGACAAGCCCAGCGCTAATCTCGGAAACAGCAGCATTGACACCCCAAGCATCGCGAGAGGATTTTGATGTTCGGTAAAGAGAGCCGTTTGCCAGTGGGTCAGCACCAAAGGCTGTTGCGAAATTTGGTAAAAGCCTGTGCCAACGACGACAAAATTCAACAGCAAATAAACACCGACTAGAACAACAGCTAGCCCGATCGCTTCTCGAAATCCTCTCAAAAAGACGGCTCCCAGCAAAGCTACCAGCAGCAAGGTCATCGCGATTTCTTGACCGTGGAGGAAAGTGGGTGTGAGCGGGTTTTCAATGATGTGGGCGGTGGCATCGGCTGCCGAAAGCGTCATCGTGATAATAAAGTCAGTTGCCACAAACCCCAGCAAACAGAGAACAAATAGTTTACCTTGCCACCATGGCAGGAGATGTTCAAGCATTGCGATCGAGCCTTCCCCGTGCGGACTTTTCTCGGCGACTCGACGATAGATCGGCAACGCACCAAACAGCGTCAGCAATACCAAGATCAGGGTGGCGATCGGAGACAGCGAGCCAGCGGCGAGGGCGGCGATCCCCGGTTGATAACCGAGAGTTGAGAAGTAGTCAACCCCCGTTAGACACATCACCCGCCACCAGGGATGCTGAGTATGTCGTCCTTTTTCAGCACGATCGTCTTTTAATAACCAATGAGCGATGCGTCTGCGATGCTGTTTAGTCAAATGAGTGGGTCTAGCCATCAACGCGGCTCCTGTAGGATTGCTATTACTGGTTTAGAAGACAATTGTGTAGTCAAATCTTTTAGTTAATAAACAAATAAATTTATTAAGGGCGATCGCGCAACTTCTCTAGGAGGATTGTTACGAATGGATGCTTGGCAAACCCCACATTCCCTATCGAAGATTGGTAATATCTTCTTGCCTTTTTGACAGTCACTCGCTACTATCAGCTAGACGATAAATACGATATTCCTACCAACTAACGGTAGATTAAGGGAGAGAGAATCATGAGGCTACGGCAGCACGTTATTAGTGGGTGGAACCATCTGAATCAGCAACGTTTGAATCGCCCCAGTCTCAAGTCAGTGCAGGGGTTGGTGTCGCTCTTTATTGTAGGCGTGACTTTGAGCGTCGCGATCGCCGCCTGCTCAAACGGTGCCGGAAATAACTCGACGACAGCAAGTCCTGGTGGAAGTCCAGTTTCTCAAAACCAAAAAGATATCGAATTAACGCTCGTTGGCTATGCGATTCCTAAAACTGCCCATGATGCCATTATTCCTAAGTTTGTTGAGCAGTGGAAGAAAGATCACGGCGGTCAGACTGTCACCTTTCAACAAAGCTATGGTGGGTCGGGCACTCAAACCCGCGCCATCATCGACGGTTTAGAAGCGGATGTGGCTCACTTGGCGCTGGCGGGGGATACCAATAAATTGGTCAAAGCTGGGCTGGTGAATGCTGACTGGGATACTAAAGTTCCCAACAACGGCATTGTGGCGAAGACGGTTGCGGTGATCACCACGCGCGAAGGCAATCCTAAAAACATCAAGAGCTTTAACGATCTCGCCAGAGATGATGTCAAGTGGGTGACGGCAAATCCCAAAACCTCTGGGGTGGCTCGATGGAACTTTTTGGCGTTGTGGAATGCGTCGCTCAAATCAGGCGCAGATGAAGCAAAAGCCACAGAGTTCGCCACGAAAGCCTTTAAGAATGTGGCAGTGCTGACCAAAGACGCTCGTGAAGCAACCGATGCCTTTTCTAAACAAGGTCAAGGCGATGCGCTGATTAACTATGAGAATGAGATTATTCTGGCGAAGAGTAAGGGTGAGAAACTCGACTACACGGTTCCTGATGTGAACATTTCGATCGACACTCCAGTCTCGATCGTCGATAAGAATGTAGACAAGCATGGCACACGAGAAGCGGCTGAGGCATTTGTGAAGTTCTTATTCACCCCAGAAGCACAGCAAGAGTTTGTCAAGCTAGGATATCGCCCCATTGATGCTGCTGCCGCCGCTCAGAAAGAAAACACAGACAAATTCCCGGCGGTGAAGACCTTGGCAACCATCAAAGACTACGGTGGCTGGAGCGACTTCCAGAAGAAGTTTTTTGATGATGGCGGCGTATTTGACACGATCGAAGCCTCCATCAACAAGTAGGACTCCGCTTTCTACCTGAAATCTGAGCGCGATCGCTTGATTCTACTGCTCTGTGATTCTAGGGACACTACAAAAAGTGCCCCTAGAATTCTATTAACATAGACTGCTCACTCTAACTATTACGATGGTTTCTTCTCCCCAAGCTGATGAATTTCAGAAGCCACCTGCCCGGAAACCGCTTCTGACCAGACTGGCTCAAATTCCCTGGACGTGGCGAATCACGATCGGCTACCTGAGCGTCATGCTATTTTTGCCGATCGCCGCGATGTTTCTCAAAGCAAGCACCGAAAGCCCTGCTAATTTTTGGCGTATTGCCACGAGTCCGATCGCGCTGTCAGCGTATGATGTGACGTTTACGACTGCCCTTGCGGCGGCTTTGTTTAACGGTGTATTTGGCACGCTGATCGCCTGGGTTCTGGTGCGCTATGACTTTCCATTAAAGCGGCTGTTTGATGCCTCGGTCGATTTGCCGTTTGCCCTGCCAACGTCGGTCGCTGGATTAACGCTGGCGACTATCTACAGCAATAATGGCTGGATCGGCTCGTTAGTGGCACCGTTTGGAATTAAAATTGCCTTCACTCGGCTGGGGGTTTTTGTCGCGATGACATTTATCTCGCTGCCGTTTGTGGTGCGAACGGTGCAGCCCGTCTTGATCGAAATGGACAAAGATATTGAGGAAGCGGCTTGGTCTCTGGGTGCCTCAGAATTCCAAACGTTTCGGCGTGTTGTGTTGCCACCATTGTTTCCATCAATTCTCACAGGTGTTGCGTTGGGGTTCTCTCGTGCAGTCGGAGAGTATGGCTCGACGGTGATTATCGCGTCTAACACACCGTTTAAGGATCTGATCGCACCTGTGTTAATTTTTCAGAGATTGGAGCAATATGACTATTCAGGAGCCACCGTGATCGGAGTGGTGTTGCTGCTGATCTCACTGGTGATGCTGCTAGGAATTAATCTTTTACAAGCTTGGGGCAAACGATATGGCTGATCTGGGTCCATCTTTCAATGCGTCTGTCCCCAAAACGGGGGCGACTCCTTCCACCAAGCCGCGAAGTTGGGTGCCTGCGATTTTGATTGCGATCGCCGTTCTCTACCTCTCGCTCGTCCTCTATATCCCGGCTGCCAATGTGTTTGCACAGGCGTTTAGCAAAGGCGTAGGTCCGTTCTTTAAGACACTGACGCGACCTGACTTTCTGTTTGCCGCCCGTCTGACGCTGTTGATGGCAGTGATTGCGGTGCCGCTGAATGTTGTGTTTGGGCTGTGTGCGGCGTGGGCGATCGCGCGTCGTCGGTTTCCGGGTCGAGCATTTGTCTTGAGCATTATCGATTTACCGTTCTCGATTTCGCCTGTTGTGGCTGGCTTGATGATTGTCTTGCTCTATGGGCGGCGCGGCTGGTTTGGCGGCATTCTCGAAGCGGGCAACATCAATATTGTGTTCGCGATTCCAGGCATGGTTTTGGCGACGGTGTTTGTAAGTATGCCGTTTGTTGCCCGTGAGGTGATTCCTGTCTTAGAAGAGGTCGGAGCCGACCAGGAAGAGGCGGCGAAGACATTGGGAGCGAATGAGTGGCAGACATTTTGGCGCGTCACGTTGCCGAGCATTCGCTGGGGGTTGCTGTATGGCGTGATTCTCACGAATGCCAGAGCGATGGGCGAGTTTGGGGCGGTTTCGGTGGTGTCTGGCAACATTGCGGGGAAGACTCAAAGCTTACCGCTATTTGTTGAAGAAACGTATAAGCAGTATGAGACAGAGGCAGCTTATTCAGCGGCAGTATTGTTGGCGTTTTTGGCGGTTGTGACTCTAGTATTGAAGGAAATTTTAGAGCGCAAAACTCGGATTAAAGATTCCAATTAAAAGGGATTGACCGACAGGTTCACCCAACGCTGTAGAGACGTTCTGGTGGAACGTCTCGTCGATGCCGCCATAACCCAAGATTTGCTAAGGCTCATTTGATTGCAGCGTTGTCTTAGAGACGATGCGAGTTTTCTTACGATCGCTCTCTGATAATTCTTGCCCTGCCTGAATTTGTGTTGCACTATTCTGCAACACGGTTGCCGCTCCTTGATCGCCCATTTGCAGCGCAGTCTTTGCCGCCGTTTGCAGCATCGTCGCCGCCCCTAAACGATCGCCCTGCTGCAATTTCGCCTCGGCAATTTGCGTCTGTCGATATTTCGCCAATGCCAAAATCTGATTTTGCACATCAGGATTCGGCGCAGGCTGAAACGCGCTTAACGCAGACACCTCGATCAGAAACAGTTCAGACAGCAGCCCTTCTTGCCCTAATGCCGGATCGTCATAGCGAATTTGCACCGACGCGATCGTGTGTTTGCCTGCGGGCAATTGACCGACATACAGATTTGCTAGCACAACACGAGACGAATCGACCATCAGATCACCCAAGCGCACCGTCACCTGATTGCCATCCTGATCGACCGGAAGCTCGATCGTATCGGGTGCGACTTGCGCGATCGGCTTCAATTCTGCGAGTCGTGCCCCCGAAGTCAGCGACAAAATCAGGTGAGCATTGGTCAAACTGACCGACTGGATACGATCAAACAAACGACTAAACTCGCTCGTCGCCTGGTCGGGTTGCTCAATAAAAGACAGCGTTCCGCCACCCGCGTCTGCGATTTTCTCCAAAACGTTCTGATTCCAGGCATCGCCAAACCCGAATGTGTTGAGCGTCAAGTTATAGCCCGTTGCCAATTGAGCCAATTTTAGGCAGCGATCGTTATCACCATGCTCATTCTCACCGTCTGTTAATAAGAACGCTTGCGAGACAGCATCCTGTTTGCCCTTCGCGAGTTCCTCAATGCCGAGGCGCAACCCTTCATCGATGGACGTGCCGCCCGACGCTTCTAGCTGCTGAAGCGGAATTCTCAAATTGCTGAGATCGTCAATCACTTGATTGGGCACTAAAACCTTTGCTTTGTGGTTGAAGGTGACGATCGAGATGCGATCGCCCGGAGACAGCCGCTCTATAATTCGTTGGGCAGCTTGTTTTACGGTGTTTATGGCTCGACCTTCCATTGAGCCACTCTGATCCAAAATCAAACACAAATTCAGCGGCACGCTGCGCCCCACACCATCGGGGATCGCCGCGATCGCAATAGACACTTGACGCTGACTGTTGAGTTGCGTTACGTCAACACCAGCATCACTCAACGCACACTGCAAGCCGACTCGCATACCAGGAAGCTCCTACTATCTATTAAGCGGGGAAACAAAACCACGACACTCCACAGCAAACCATAGATCTTTGACATTCGGCGGTTAACTACAATTCAATCCAGCTTTTTCCGAAGCCCCGCCAGAAAACGTTTCAACTGAGTCTCCTGTGATCCCGTCTCCCTCCTTTCTTCTCCTTCATGAGGGGCTAATCCCGCGCTACTATGGATAAAGCGCCACCGTTGAGGCATCATTACGCTATGGAATCACCCATCAAAGCTGTTCAGTCTACCAATTATGGCGATGCTTACTATCGCACGCCTCCTCCTGACTTAGCCTCACTGCTGCTGAAAGAGCGCATTGTTTACCTGGGCGGTCCTCTACACTCGATCGACGAATATCGCCGAAACCCGGGTCAAGATGTAACTCGGCTGATCATTGCCCAGTTGCTCTACCTCCAGTTTGACGACCCAGAAAAACCCATTTTCTTTTACATCAATTCCACTGGCACCTCCTGGGATGGCGAAACGATCGGGTTTGAAACCGAAGCCTTTGCCGTTTGCGACACGTTGAGCTATATCAAGCCTCCCGTTCACACGATTTGCATCGGTCAGGCAATTGGCGCAGCCGCCATGATTCTATCTGCGGGTGCGAAGGGTTCTCGCGCTAGTTTGCCTCACGCCACGATCGTGCTCAATCAGCCGCGTTCTGGAGCACGGGGTCAGGCAACCGATATTCAGATTCGGGCAAAAGAAGTCTTAGACAACCGCGCCGCAATTTTGGATATCCTCTCGAAGAACACGGGGCAGCCGACCGAAAAGATTGTCAAAGATACCGATCGGACGTTCTATCTGACTCCTCAAGAAGCCAAAGAATATGGACTGATTGACATCGTTCTAGAAAGCACCAAACAACTTCCTGTCCCCGTTCCTGCTTTGACTTGATTAGGATTTATGCAAGTTCCCTATCGCATTCCGGGCAGTCAGCAAGTGCAGTGGGTCGATCTCTATACCCGCATGAGCTTCGAGCGAATTGTCTTTCTTGATGAAGAAATCAACGACAACTTCGCTAACTTCATCGTCGCCCTACTGCTCTCCCTCAATTCTGAAGACTCGACGAAGCCGATCTTCTTATACATCAACTCTCCCGGTGAGCAATCGGCACAGCGGACTGGGGGTATGGTTGCCAGCATGGCAATCTACGACACAATGCAGTACATCAAATCTCCTGTCCACACAATCTGTTTAGGACAGGCAGGCGGTACTGCTGCGATGTTGCTCTCGTCGGGTGCCAAGGGTTCTCGATTGAGCTTGCCGAGTGCAGAAATCGTGCTGGCTCCGCAATATAACCGGACAAGCGGACAGGCAAGCGATATCGAAATTGATGCCAAGAAAGTGGTCTCCGATCGCGCCATGTTCGTAGAAATTTTGGCAAATAACACGGGGCAAACGCCTGAGAAAATTCTCAAAGATCTCGATCGTCGCTTATATTTCACCCCAACGACCGCTCAGGAATATGGCTTTATCGATCGAGTGCTTGACCCCAAAAATCTGCCAGCCCCTGTTCAATCGCGTTTGACTTAAACCCTTTATCCCCCTACTTGTCTTATGCCAATCGGTACTCCCAAAGTTCCTTACCGTCTTCCGGGTAGCTCCTATGAGCAGTGGATTGATATCTATCAACGCCTCAGCCTAGAGCGGATTATTTTTCTGAGTCAAGAAGTTGACGACAACATTGCCAACGCGATCGTTGCCTCAATGCTGTATCTCGACTCTGAAGATCCCGGTAAACCGATCTCACTTTATATCAACTCACCAGGTGGCTCTGTCACTGCTGGAATGGCAATCTACGACACAATGCAGCACATCAAATCTGATGTTGTGACCATCTGTGTCGGTCTTGCCGCATCAATGGGCGCGTTTCTCTTAGCCGCCGGGACGAAGGGCAAACGGTTTGCTTTACCTCACGCTCGAATTATGATTCACCAGCCTTTGGGTGGCACCGGACGCAGCCAAGCGAGCGATATCGCGATCGAGGCAAAAGAGATTCTCCGCATCCGCACTCAGCTAAACCAAATCTTGTCCGATCGCAGTGGACAACCGCTCACCAAGATCGAGAAAGATACCGATCGTGACTACTTCTTGTCTGCTCAAGAGTCGAAAGAGTATGGTCTAATCGACAAAGTGATTGAGTTGGTCAATTAGTAAGTACGCAATGCTCAGATCTTAGAATCTGGAGATGTGACTGCGGTTAGTGTCTGGTCGGCATCCCAATTCTGGGTAAGTTACTCCTTGTTTTAAGTGGCAGAATTTTGAAGCAATTCTGCCTTTTTCATCCTTAAATGAACATTGCAGACTGCTATCGATTGTTGGGATTGAGAACGGGCGCGTCGTATGAGGAAGTCAAAGCCTCCTACCGTCGTTTGGCGCGTCAACTTCACCCAGATGTCAACCCCGGCAATCAGCAAGCGAAAGAACAATTTATTCGGGTTTCAGAGGCATATCGGTTTTTACTCAGTGTTGTGAGTCCTTTAGGAATCAGCGATGCGGTAGTTCAGCCTGCCCAGAGTCAGCCACCAGATATTGCAAAGCCAAAAGTCACTATTACTCGCAGAGAAAATTCTACTGAGAAGCCGAAGGTCACAGTGATTCGCAAAGAATCCTCCAAAGCAAGCCCGATCAAATCTGACCCCAACCTTTCTTTCGTCGATCAACAGCTTAAACAAGCCTCTTACGAGCAGCTACAGCAACTACTGCGAGAAAAACGGTTTCCAAGAGCAATCGCCCTAATCGAAGGATTGGCGCAGAGGTTCCTCAGTGATCCTGAGATTCGTCAATGGCAAGCGATCGTCTATCAAAGCTGGGGGCGGCAGCTAATTTACGAAAAGCAGTTTGAGAAAGCACGGCTCTATCTCAAAAAAGCGCTTCGCACTGATCCCCACAATCGATCGCTGTGGAGTGAAGTAGAGCGAGACTTTCACCGATTGGAGCAGATGATTTATCAGCAAAGATAACGTTGAAGGGTAATCACACCTAAGTAAATTCACCGTGCCAGGAGACTTGTTTGTTGAAGAGGGGATGTTTTTCTATTAGTGTTTTGGTATAGTTTAAGTAATAGATAAATAGTTACTCAGTAGAAACTGATGAGGTTTAGACTTCATTAGAATATTGAGAACGTAAATTAATTTTCCGCCGCACCTGAAGCTTTAGTCCACAGAGTTCTAGATTTAAACGACCATATAGCCAGATCTTGAATGGCATACAGGCATGTGTTTTCAGAACACACAGCACGCCAAGAGTATGCTTATCCACTTGAGAGCTACGGGGTTTTCCGAGTGATTGCTGTCTCACCTCGTCCTACCAGGCATGACTGGAACACAGTTAGCTTTGCATCGACTCTTTACTTGATTCCGATCCTCGATTTGCTTTTAGCAAAAGTTCCTAGTCGATGGAAGGCTGAGGTCAGGTTGGGTCTGCAAGAGGCTTTAGTCAATGCTGCCAAACACGGCAACAACTTAGACCCCTGTAAAAAAGTGTTGGTTCATTTTTCGACGGCATCGGATCATTACTGGTGGGTGATTACTGATCAGGGTTCTGGGTTTGAGCCTTGTTGTCACGATGAAGCGGTCGATCGTCATCTTCCTTGTGACCAGCATGAATGTGGACGTGGGCTTTACATTCTTCATCAGGTGTTTGACGAAGTTGAGTGGAATAGCCAGGGCACAGAACTGAGTCTCTGCAAACAAGTCAGGACACCAGCGAGATTGCCTCTGGTACTTTAGTACCAATCTCTAGCTTTTGTCAATCTCAAAACTGGGAAGGTCTTATTTTACAACTCTTAAGGCGACTGCTCTACGATCGCCCCCTGTAGGTCAATCTGCAACAATCTGACCTGCACCTCGACTCCTTGACCCGTCCAGGCAATGTGCATTGCTGCTTTGACCGCTTCTGCATTAGCTGGACTTGCCAGCGCTAGAAGAGTTGGACCTGCTCCGCTAATCACTATTCCGTGAGCACCCGCTGCGAGGGCAGCCGATCGGACCGCTTCATATCCTCGAATTAAAGACTGACGATAGGGTTGATGAATCCGATCGTGTAGGGCAGCTTTGAGCCAGTTGACGCGCCCCGTCTCTAATCCACGGAGCAATAAGCCTAAGTGAGAGGCATTAAAAATCGAGTCAGCCCGACTGTATTCCGCTGGCAAAACTCGCCGTGCTTCTGCGGTGGAAAGCTCGAAATTGGGGATCGCTACGATCGGAACAACCGATCGATCCCAGGGAATATCACAAATCTCCCAGTTGCGATCAATGCCCGATGCAGCAAGACGACAGCCGCCAACCAGAGCCGGAACCACGTTGTCGGGATGCCCTTCGATCGTGATCGCCAACTGCATAACGTCTTCTTGACTGAGCGGCGCTCCCGCTAGTGCATTGGCACCGACCAAGCCCCCGACGATCGCCGTTGCCGAGCTTCCCAATCCTCGCGCTAAAGGCACGTCCATTGTGATCTCAATTTGCACCGATGGCGGAGTCTTGCCTAAGTGCTCGTAGAGCTTGATAAAGGATTGATAGACTAGATTGCTGGCATCAGTAGAGACTCGATCGGCTTCGGCTCCTGTGGCAACGATCTGTATAGATTCTTGACCAGACACCGAAAATCGAAACCGATTGTAAAGCGTGAGTGCGGCACCCAAGCAATCAAAACCAGACCCGATATTCGCAGTTGTCGCCGGGACTTTAACCTTAACCATAGAAGTGACAGACATTTGCAACCTGGAGAGTGAATCTGTTTGGAGAAAATGCTCGATCGAGTTTAGTTCTTTTAAGGAGTTGGTTTTTTTCGGCGTTCTTCAATATCTTCTAACGTGCGAATGATCAGCCGTTTTGCCTGAAGCTGCCAGCCCAGCTTTTGAACGTTGAACGCGATCGCGCCTCCGACGATCGTGGCGATAAAATCGAGAGGTTGGAAGGACGAAATGCCAAACAATAAACCTAACCCGGCGATTCCCCAAAAAGGGAGTGCTACCGTCTGACGCTGCGTTTCGACCAATTTGCGAATGGGATCGGTGGGCATCTCGGCTAGCAGGGTTTCTTTGACTTCCTGCTGCTCTCTAGCGTTGACCGATAAGCCGATCTTCTGCCGCAGTTTTTCGATTTTGCGGGCGTCGGTGCTGTATTGGGTTAGCTCATCTTCTGCCATTAAAACCAGCCGTTCACTCTGTCCCATCCGTTTGACCTCAATTCCAGTGATCTCTATTGTTCATCAAAATCTGACCGATTTAAAATCTTATGATCCCCTTCGATCGCGACCAGTAGAATTGAAACTTTAAACCGCAGCTTATGACAGCCACTCACCCATTGATACACCCGGATCATCCACAGACAAATTGGTTGCAGTATTGGTCAATTGATCCGACGATCGAGTTTCTCAATCACGGCTCGTTTGGGGCGTGTCCGCTGCCTGTGATGAAGTTGCAGCAAGAACTCCGTCACAGAATTGAGCGGCAACCTCTGCAATTTTTTGGGCGAGATTTAGAAGAGTTGCTCGATCGAGCGAGAACTGAGCTAGCAGCATTTGTGGGAGCGAATGCGGAGGATCTTGCCTTCGTGCCCAATGCGACAACAGGAATCAACACCGTTTTGCGGTCCCTCAAATTTGTGCCTGGAGACGAACTGCTGACGACCAATCAGGAATATAACGCTTGTCGAAATGCGTTGAATTTTGTGGCAGAACGATCGGGCGCAAAAATTGTCGTTGCTGAAGTTCCTTATCCGATCGAGTCCTCTGAGCAAGCGGTTGAGCCAATTTTGCGAGCCGTCTCCCCAAAGACTCGACTGACGTTGCTCGATCACGTCACGAGTCAAACCGGATTGGTGTTTCCGATCGCGAAGATTATTCACGCGTTGACTCAGCAGAACATCGACACCTTGATTGATGGTGCTCATGCGCCCGGAATGGTGGCGATCGACTTAGCAACGATCGGGGCAACTTACTACACGGGCAACTGTCATAAGTGGCTCTGTGCGCCCAAAGGAGCAGCATTCTTGTATGTGAAACGAGATAAACAATCTGAGATTCGTCCGTTAACCATCAGTCACGGAGCCAATTCGCCCCGCCGCGATCGATCTCGATTTCGAGTAGAGTTTGACTGGACAGGAACCGACGATCCCACCGCTTATTTATGCGTCCCGGAAGCGATTCGATTTATGGGATCGCGGTTGCCAGGTGGCTGGGCTGAGTTGATGAAGCACAATCGCGAGAACGCGATCACGGCTAGAAATATTCTTTGCGAAATTCTGAAGGTTGCGCCACCTTGCCCCGATGAGATGATCGGCTCTCTGGCAACGGTGCCTCTATCAGACGGTTCTTGTGTTGAGTTGCAGGATGCGCTGCTAGGAAAATTTGGGATTGAAGTCCCGATCGTGCCTTACCCTGCTGCGCCTAGGCGATTAGTCCGTATCTCTGCCCAGATTTACAACACATTAGATCAATACGAGAAATTGGGGCGGGCGATCGTAGAACTTTCCGCAAAAGGTTGAATTGGTTAGAACACCTTTGCAGCGGTCTCCTTAAGACTACAGAGTTTTGTTTATGTAGATGTAATAAAGATTCTGCAATCTCTACCAAGAGAGTGTTGCTAAGGTTGGGCATCTTAGATTTTGCAGCCCCTCCGAGAGTGAAATTTTCCTCTATTTGGGTGTTTGCTTATTCCTGCTACCTGGACACCTCCTCATGCTTTCAAATCTGCTCAAACTCGATTTTCCGCTGTGGCAATATCTCAATCAACCAGTAGGTGAGCTGACTTACCCACTGGTTCTCAATCCGCGTCGCTTCAGTTTTCTCTATCGAATAGAGCTTTTAGAGCGATGTCTAGAAAAGAGCTTAGAGTCAAAAGAGCGGCGTGATGAACGCTTATAGAAATCACGAGTTCTCTTTTGCTGAAACAAAGCCGACGATCGCTCCGATGCAACTTGAGCGATCGTCTTTTCGCATCTTGAATGCTTTGAGAATCGAGTTCAGAGGGTTGGATTGCAGGTGATAATGGGTAGACTGAAACCTTTTTCTCGATCGAGACGACCCAAAATCACCTATGACCAGGCAGCGAGTTCTTTCGGGCATCCAAACAACGGGCTATCTTCACCTCGGCAATTATCTAGGAGCCATTCGCAACTGGGTCGAAGGGCAGAGTCATTATGATAATTACTTCTTCCTGGCAGATCTTCATGCGATCACAGTGCCCCACAACCCAAAAACCCTGGCGACGGATACCTACACGATCGCAGCGCTCTATCTTGCCTGTGGGCTAGACCTGCAATATTCAACCATCTTCGTGCAGTCCCAGGTTCCTGCACACACTGAGTTTGCCTGGTTGTTGAGCTGCATCACACCGCTCAACTGGCTAGAAGACATGATCCAGTTTAAAGAGAAAGCGGTGAAGCAGGGGCAAGAGGTTGGAACCGGATTGCTCACCTACCCGGTGTTGATGGCATCTGATATTTTGCTTTATGAACCCGATAAAGTACCCGTCGGCGAAGATCAAAAACAGCATTTAGAACTGACTCGCGATTTGGTCGATCGCTTTAACTACAAGTTTGGTACGCCTGAAAAGCCCGTTCTCAAACGTCCCGATCCACTCATTCGGGCAGAGGGAGCGCGGGTGATGAGCCTCACTGATGGCACCCGAAAAATGTCTAAATCTGATCCGTCTGAGCTGAGCCGAATCAATTTACTAGACCCGCCAGACGTGATTCAAAACAAGATTAAGCGCTGCAAAACTGATCCGATTCGAGGGCTTGTGTTTAGCGATCCCGATCGCCCAGAGTGCAATAATTTGCTCACGCGTTACATGATTTTGTCGAATCAGACCAAAGAAGCAGTTGCCGCAGAATGTCAGGATGTGGGCTGGGGACAGTTTAAACCACTGTTGACTGAAGCGATGATCAGTGCATTGCAGCCAATCCAGGAAAAATATCAAGCCATTATGGATGACCGCAGCTATTTAGAATCAGTGCTGCGAGACGGGCGTGAAAAAGCCTCGGCGATCGCCAACAAAACATTAGCGAAAGCAAAGAAAGCAATGGGATACGCCTTGCCTCTTTGAGAACGGCAAAAATTCAGACCATTTGCCGATGATCAATCTTAGATTAGTCAGGATATATGGAGGTATGTGGGACTGGACTTTGAGTTTCTGTAGACTGCGGGGATCAGCTTCAGATTTCGAGTCACCCACCGATACTTTATGCCTAAAGCTTTACCTCGATCGCCCATGTCCTACCCTTCGCGTCCGCTTCCATCCTTCCGTCTTGCTGCTCAGTCTGGCGAATTTTTAGTTACGGCTGAAGTGACTCCTCCCAAAGGGGGCAACCCGGCTCATATGCTAGAGATGGCGCAACTTCTGAAGGGGCGAGTCCATGCAGTGAATATCACAGACGGCAGTCGGGCAGTGATGCGAATGTGTTCGCTCGTGTCGTCAGCGCTGCTAATGCAGCAAGGAATTGAGCCAATTTGTCAGGTGGCGTGCCGCGATCGCAACAGCATCAGCCTCCAAGCCGATCTGCTCGGTGCCCATGCGCTCGGAATCCGCAACATTTTGGCGCTTACAGGCGACCCCGTGAAAGCAGGCGATCACGTTGATGCAAAAGCCGTCTTTGAACTTGAGTCGGTGCGGTTACTGCAACTGATCGCCAAACTCAATTTGGGCACTGATTGGAACGACCAGCCTTTGACCGATGGAGAAACGACTCTATTTATGGGAGCGGCGGTTGACCCTCAATGCGGCAGTTGGTCAGGATTACAGCGTCGATTTGAGCGCAAGGTCGAGGCAGGTGCTCAGTTTTTTCAGAGTCAGTTGATCTCAGACTTCGATCGCTTAGAAAAATTCATGGATCAGCTTGGCTCTCCCGCTGCAAAGCCTATTCTGGCAGGGATTTTTCTACTCAAATCTGCAAAAAATGCCCGATTCATCAATCGCTGTGTGCCTGGAGTCCACATTCCCGATTCCACCATCGATCGCTTAGAACGCGCTGCTGATCCCCTTCAAGAAGGGGTGATGATTGCGGCAGAGCAAGTGCAACTCGCTCGTCAGCTCTGCCAAGGCGTACACCTGATGGCAGTCAAACGAGAAGATCTGATTCCGCAAATTCTCGACCTAGCCGGGATTGCACCCTTAAGTAAGGTGATTCCCGTAACCGTGTGAGTGGCTGATTTTTAGGGTTCGGGCTACGATCGTAGAGCACAGATCGTTGCCCTACTGTGAAAAGAACTGCCGATGACCGAAGCCCCCATCACTCACAACCCGTTTATTGTCGGTAGACCTGTTCCACCAGACCATTTTGCGGGGCGCACCTCCGCGATCGAGACCGCGTTTGACCAGATTCTCAGTCGCAGCAATCTTGCCATTTGGGGCGGTCCGGGCATTGGCAGATCGTCTTTTTTAGAGCTACTCGCCTCTCCCAAAGCGTGGCAACTGAGAGGACATGACCCTTCCAGCGCGGTGATCGTCTTGCTGAGTTGCCTGAGCATCACGCCGTTTAGCGCCGTTAAATTCTGGCGCGAAATCATGCTGCTCACCCAAGATGCGTTAGACAAGGAGCCAGACCTTCAGGCAGAAGTTAGTCAATTTTTAGATCAGGGCAACACCACGAAAGATGGACTGCGATCGCTGCTCAAATATTTAGGAAAACAAGACAAATTTCTCGTGTTGCTGGTCGATGATTATGATGCGGCTCTGCGTCCTCAAGAAGGCTATGGCGACAACGATATTGCTGTCTTCTTGAGCGACTGCCGAAATATTGCATCTCATTCTAAAGAGCGGCAGTTTCTCTCGATGGTCGTGACTTCACTGCGACGACTCAACGAACTCGGACCCAAATTAAAACCCGATGGCTCTCCGTGGTATAACCACTACTTATTTCAGCCGCTCAAACCGTTCACCGAGACCGAAGTGGCGACGCTGCTGGGCAGTATGCCGATGACTCCTGCCCTGCGAGATGGCATTCGAGAAATTGCGGGCGGCAATCCGGCTCTGCTGCAAAATGCAGGTCATCTGCTCTACCGCGAACTGCGAACGGGTCATGTTCCTAACGCTGAGGCATTTGCTCAAGACTTTCAGCAAGCCACGATTCACTATTTTGAAGACATTTGGAATCTGGCAACCCAAGTTGAGCAAATCCTGATGATGATGCTTGCCCTCTGTGAGCTAAGGGGTCGCCTTCTCAGAAAACGCTATGATCTAGGAGATATCGATCTAGTCTTTAGCCAGAAGGAGCGCGAGCTAAACGACTTAGAAGAACGAGGCGTAGTGATGTCTCGCGTGCAAGACGGTAAAAAACTATATCGATTTGCGTCATCCATGATGGAGTGGTGGGTCGTCAAAGAGATTGAAAACAGCACCGAGGAGACGCTTCAAGAACGGCAGAAAGGATTCCTTAATCTGATGAGTCACAAACAAGCAGAGAATGTTACAAAAGCAATTCGCTGGTTGTGGCAGCATAAAGAAGAGGTACCCCCCATCCTGGAGTGGTTGGGGAAAGTGTCGGCAGCATTGCCGAAGGGATTGATTCAGGGTTAATCTAACCAAATAGCTGACTATACATTTATGAATTTTCCGATCGCTCGGAGAAATCCTTACATCATTGGTCGCCCGATCACAGAGGCGAATCTATTTTTTGGTCGCGAGAGCCTGTTTCAATTTGTGGCAGACAATCTCCACAAGGGTTCTCAAGTAATTTTGCTGCACGGTCAACGCCGCATTGGCAAGTCGTCAGTTCTGGCGCAGATTCCTAATTTCGTTGACCTAGAGAACTTTACCTTTGTTCCGCTCTCTTTAGAAGGAGATAGCCAAAAACCGCTGGGCGAAGTCTTACACGAATTGGCGAGAGATTCCCTAGAACACTTTGGCTTGATTGGCTCGATCGTGCTTCCCTCGATCTCAGAGTTAGAACATGACCCGAAGATCTTTGTCGATCGCTTCCTTTTACAATTGCGCCACGCGCTCAAGACTCAAAATCTCGTGCTGTTGCTTGATGAATTTGACGCGTTTTACAGCCTCAAAGTTGCCGCCGGGCATCTCTTTCAATACCTCCAGTCAGAGGTTTATCACCATCCCGATCTCTACATTATTCCAGTCGTCGGGCGACAGCTCAACGACTTACCCGAACTGGTGAGCCTGTTTCGCGAGGCACCCAATCAAGAAGTTGGGCTGCTCGATCGTCGCAGTGCAGAGCGGCTGATCACGATGCCTGCCGAGGGTTTGCTGGATTATAATCAGGATGCGATCGACGCGATTTTAGAACTCTCAGCAGGGCATCCCTACTTTACGCAAGTGGTGTGTTTTGCCGTGTTTTCTCACGCTAGAGAAGAGGATCGCTGGCAGGTGACTCGCGCCGATGTTGAGAGCATTGTCGAAAAAGCGATCGAACTCGGTGAAGGCGGGTTAGCCTGGTTTTGGGACGGATTGCCAATTCCAGAGCGAGTCGTGTTCTCAGCCGCCGCAGAAGTTCCTGAAGCAAAACTCGTCTCTGATCAGCTTGCCGATGCCGACCTTCTAAACTTCACTCAAGAAGAACCGTTAGCCTCGCTGCGCGATCGCGGAGTCATTCTCACGCCACCTCTCCACGATGCACTCTTCAACCTGGTTGACTGGAAGTTTTTGCAATCGGTGGGGTCAAAATCGCGACCGACCGGAACCACTATTCCGCCTAGAATTTCAACCTTTAGAGTGACGATCGAGCTAGTGAGACGGTGGCTAGTCAGACGACACGCCCTACAGCACGAAGTTTGGGAATTAGAACGGCTCACCCCCGAAGTCGATCGGCTGTATCAAGAGGTTAGAAGAGCGCGTCCGTTTGGCGTAACCCTCAGCATTATCAGTCGGCTCACTCCAATTTTAGCGGCAAACCCCAATCACTTTGGAGCACTGTTTGAGATGGCAGAGTGCTTGATGGAGATTCGCAACTTTAGTCATGCGGTGAAATATTACGATCGTGCTTATCGAGTTGACCCTGTGAGAGCAAAAGACGGCTTTCTTCAGGCACTGTGGGACTATGGCGACGAACTGCGAGAGGAAGGACATTTAAAGGAAGCTAGAGAGACGTTGGAGCAAGCCCTAGAAATCGTGCCCGATAGTCCAGAAATTCATGAGATGTTAGAGGAAATTTGCAAAGAAGAAAAATATAGCGACTATCTCCTCCCCCCACCGAGCTTTGTCGTCAGCTCTCGTGAGTTTTTAGCAGAAGAAGTGCCGGAAATTGCTTCGACGAGTGACTTAACTGCTCTAGAAGAGAAGTTTAGCGACGTATGGGAACTGGTCGAAGATAAAGCTCCGTCTGACGTGAAGGATCGTGCTCTAGAGCGATTGGATGAACTCAAAGAAATTTTCACGACTCAAGAACTCAATCTCACCACGATGGCTTACGTGCAGCAATGGTTTATGAAGCACGTTCCTTCACCCCTCAATGATGCTGTGAGCCACTTTTTAGAAGAAGTTATCTCTAAAGTGATCAAGGGAAAGACAAATTCTAAATAATCATTTTACTTATCAACAGACGATCGGCTCTTTTTATCTTCTTAGTAATGGGTTGCATTCACCTGCAAACCACTATAGATTCAAAGCAAGCTTGTGAGAATTAGTGATGAGAATTCTTCACGGAACTTGGATTCCTCAAATTGAGGATGGGTTCATTCAAAATGGCGCATTTTACGTGTGGGTTGAGACAACTGAAATTCATTCGTCAAATCGTGCTGAGACGGTTCATCCCCGTCATCTCGCTGGAGAAGAATTGGTCACGTTTTTGACGGAAGAATTGGGGATAAAATCGCAGTCTCCGCAGCCGTTAAAAACCGACATTTCACCCAAATATTTTTTGTTGCCCAGTTCTGATAATCAGCCGCTACCGTCGATCGAGCTAGCGCGATATCTAGAAGCCGATTTGCCGGAGACGTTTACCTTTGAATATTGGCAAGTTGAGTGTTACCAAACAACAGCGTGGGTGAAAACGGGCGATCGTCCTGAGCGAGTCAATAACGCAATCAAATTTCTCAGCGATCTACACTTCCTGGCATTGCATCATCTAACAGACGTGCAGTTGGGAGCGGATTTGCTGTTTTGGTATTACTACACCCGATCGCTGAAACAGGTGATTCTAAAAGATCACTATATTCCAGCATTGCGGTTACGATCGCTGCCTCCAGAAGAGAAAGCTCCTGTAAAAGGAAAACGCAAATCGGCGGCTTATCAGCAGGCTGTGCCCAAAATTGAAATTCATCCCGCCTGGGAGATTGTTTCTGAGCAGTATGAGACAGACCTTCAGCGCTTTGTCGAATCGATGCCGTTTGCCTGTGTTTCTGGGTTTGCGGCTCCACAAAAAACGCCAGAGTTTTACGATAAAGAACGGCTACTGCGGCATTTCTCAGAGTGTTTGCTGACTGAAATTGTGGTCTGCACTCCCTCGACAACTGCGTTTGATCTCAAAATCACAGATTCTTTAATCGATAGCTGTCTGCATCCCTGGCGCAAAAAGCGGTCTGACGATTTAGAGGTCTATCAACAGTGGCAGACATGGCGCGATCGGATTCGTCGCACTCAGTCCGCAACTGAGTTCTATCTGTGCTTTCAGCTTCAAGCGCCTGATAAACCCGAAGAAACGTGGAAATTAGAATTTCAGGTTGCTGCCAAAAACGATCCGTCTTCGCGGCTACCGCTGTTGGAGTATTGGCAAACTCGTCCGAAACAGAAGAAAGAATTGCAGAAACAGTTTGGCAAAAATTTTGAGCAAAACCTACTGTTAAATTTAGGCTACGCAGCGCGGATTTATCCCAATCTTTGGGCGGGGTTAGAGACTGATCAACCGACGGAAATTTTCTTAACGTTAAGCGACGCATTCGACTTTCTCAAAGAGTCAGCCTGGGTGTTAGAAGAGGCAGGCTATAAGGTGATCGTTCCTGCCTGGTGGACTCCGAAAGGACGGAAACGTGCCAAAGTTCGACTAACAGCGCAGAGCGGACGCAAACCCTCTGGCAAAAATAAGAGCTATTTTTCATTCGATACCTTAGTTGAGTATCAGTATGAATTAGCGATCGGAGATCAGCCCGTCAGCGAACAGGAATGGCAACAGTTAGTCAACGCTAAAACTCCGCTCGTAAGATTTCGGGGGCAATGGATCGAGCTTGACCAAACCAAAATGCAGCAAATGCTAGAGTTTTGGAAAAACCATCAGCAAGAACATCCAGAAATGTCACTGCTGGATTTCATGAAAATGAGAGCTAGTGCCGATGAAAGTATGGAGGTTGACGTTGATCGCGATCGTCAACTCTCCGAGATGATGGTAAAGCTTAACGATAAAAGTCAGCTAGAACCTGTGTCTGATCTAACCGGGTTTCAAGGAACGCTGCGAGAATACCAAAAGCGGGGCGTTTCGTGGCTGCGCTATTTAGAAGAGTTGGGGTTAAGTGGCTGTCTTGCAGATGATATGGGAATGGGGAAATCAGTACAGGTGATCGCTCGATTGGTACAGGAACGAGAACACGCTGATGATCAGACCGTCTTACCGACATTGTTAATTGCGCCCACGTCAGTAGTCGGCAACTGGCAAAAAGAAATCGAAAAATTTGCACCGAAGTTACGATCGCTGATTCACCACGGCAGTCAACGCCTCCAAGACACTAAAGAATTCAAATTGATCGCTCAAAATTATGATGTGGTGATCACGTCGTTTACGCTAGTGCGTAAAGATGAAAAAATGTTGTCAAGTGTCGATTGGCAACGCTTAGTCGTCGATGAAGCACAAAATATTAAGAACCCAAAAGCGGCGCAGACGAAAGCAATCGCTAAACTCCCGGCACATTATCGTCTCGCACTCACCGGAACGCCCGTCGAAAATCGATTATTAGATCTTTGGTCAATCTTCAACTTCCTCAACCCTGGCTATTTAGGAAAGGAGGCTCAGTTTCGCAAATCTTTTGAGATTCCGATTCAAAAAAATGGCGATCGGACTCAATCTGCAACCCTTAAAAAGTTAGTCGAACCCTTTATTTTGCGACGAGTCAAAACTGATCCGGCAATCATTTCAGACTTGCCTGATAAAGTCGAACAAAAACTCTACTGTAATCTGACCAAAGAACAAGCCTCGCTCTATGAAGCGATCGTCAAAGATGTCGATCAACAAATCCAGAACACTGAAGGAATTCAACGCAAAGGATTGATTTTGGCAACGCTGCTGAAACTCAAACAGATTTGCAATCATCCCAGACAATTTCTGCAAGACGATAGCGATTTTACACCGCAGCGATCACACAAGCTCGATCGCTTAACTGAAATGGTTAAAGAAGCCATTGATGAAGGAGAAAGTTTGCTGGTGTTTACGCAATTTACAGACATTGGAGACGCACTAGAAAAATATTGTCAACACATGCTCCACGCTAACACTTACTATCTGCACGGCGGAACGAATCGCAACAAACGCGAACGAATGATTGCTGAATTTCAAAATCCTGAAACGGAGCCGTCAATCTTTATTTTATCGCTCAAAGCAGGCGGAGTCGGCATCACGCTCACAAAAGCCAATCACGTTTTTCACTTCGATCGCTGGTGGAATCCCGCAGTCGAAGACCAAGCCACCGATCGGGCGTTTCGGATTGGACAG
>JBBQYE010000006.1:0-27563 GCA_038208945.1 Leptolyngbyales cyanobacterium
GGCTATTACAAGATGTCACTTTAGCGTAGGCTAACGATGGTATAGAGTTTTCACACCTTGCAGGATATGCTACCAGAACAATTGCTGGAACTAGCTGCTCGATCGGGCGCAGACGCAGCAGAAGTCTTTCAGTCACGATCGCTGTCTCGCCCTGTTTTTTTTGAGGCAAACCGACTCAAACAACTCGAAAGCGCTGACTCAGAAGGAACGGCTCTGCGACTCTGGAAAAATGGATGTCCGGGATTGGCGGTGGCTTACGGTCCGGTGGAGGCTCAGGCACTGGTCGATCGTGCCATTGCTCTGAGTCAACTTAACGAACCCGAAGACGTTGAACTGGCTCCCGCATCCCAACTGATCTACCCGGACATGGGTGAAGTCGTCTCGGTTGAAACGCTCGTAGAGTGGGGCAAACAGGCGATCGAGCTGGTGCGAGATCACTATCCCGATGTTCTCTGTGCGGGTGGCTGGGAGTGTGAATCAGAAACGACTCGGCTCATCACCTCAAACGGGCTAGACTGCGGCTACACGGACACGACGCTGAGTGGCTTTTTAGAAGTGGAATGGGTGCGAGGAGATGATTTTCTCAACGTCAGTGATGGGCAAACGCTTCGAGATAACCTCGATCCCGTTTTAGTCGCTCACCTGATCATGCAGCGCTTAGAGTGGGCAAAAGAAAATGTAGGTGCCCCGATCGGGCGGGTTCCCATTCTCTTCACCTCTAAAGCCGCCGATATGCTTTGGGGCACAGTGCAAGCGGCGTTAAATGGCAAACAGGTGATTGAAGGGGCTTCTCCTTGGAGCGATCGCCTCAATCAATCCGTTATGTCTCCATCCCTGACCATTAGCCAGAAGCCAGAGGCAGGTCCGTTTAGCTGCCCGTTTGATGATGAGGGCACACCAACTCGATCGATGACGTTTATTGACAAAGGTGTGTTGCAGATGTTTTATGCCGATCGTACGACCGGAAAACTCTTAGGCAGTGGCACGACCGGGAATGGCTTTCGTCCCGGGTTAGGCAGCTACCCCAATCCTGGTTTATTCAATATGCTGATCGAGCCAGGTGTCAAATCGTTTCCAGAACTGATTTCGACGATGGAAGACGGACTCGTTTTAGATCAAATGCTAGGCGGCGGGTCAAGTCTTTCTGGCGAATTTTCAATCAACGTTGACTTAGGCTATCGAGTGCAAAAAGGTCAAATTGTCGGCAGAGTTAAAGACACGATGGTAGCGGGAAGCGTCTACACCGCCCTAAAAAACCTGGTCGAGCTTGGAGGTGATGGCGACTGGAACGGCTCATGTCACACGCCTTCGCTGATTGTTGAAGGACTCTCAGTGACAGGGCGCAGCGAAGGCTAAATGCCAAAATAAAGGGTGACATCTGCTTTCGCTCGATGCCACCCCATAACCTTCACCTACAAAACGATCGCGCTATCGCAAAACGGTTTCTCTCAACTCAGACTTTAAAACCTGGAGAAGCTGATAGTCTCCCCGGTCTTTTGCCACCTGCATCCGATGGTCTAAGCTGCGATCGATATTCGCTTTATGAATGCGTTTGAGTTGCTGCAAGACCTTGAAAGTGGAGCAGATCGGTCGTGTCTGAGACGATCGCTCAATGTGAGAGAAGTCTTGCTGAGAATAAAAGCCTTTCTGAGTCTTTGATGGTTGCGGCGATCGAGGAATCGGAGTTTCCGCGAGGGTATAGCATTTCCAAGACGTTCCACGATAGCTGCCTTGAATCTCGCCTTCCGTCACTTCAAGCGTGGGTGGAGTGTATTCATAACTAACACCACGATAAGAAAGTCTCATAGGGTCGCCTCTGACAAACGTGAAGATTAGAGGAATCGCGTTCCTTCAAGAGTGCTGTTAAACTAATCAAACTCTCTACTTCCGTCTTAGTCGGCAATTAGCCAAACTCAGATGAACGATTTACTTTCTGTAGTATAGGCTACTGTTTTGAGATCAGGTATTGAACTTAAGAATGATTCGGCGTTGCTAAATTGATGGATGAATTTCTAGATTGACCCTCACCCTAGCCCTCTCCCAAGAGGAGAGGGGACAAGATTTTTAGCTCCTTGATGCCAAAGATTCAACGTTGACCCTTAGTTGTGATGAGTAGCACATACTCCGCTTGAGTCCCACTGTAAGACTGCCAACAGCACTGAACTCAGACCGATCACAAGTCCAGTTTCGAGAAATTGCCAAATGCTAATGTAGGGAAGCATCACGATCGCCAGCAGATGCACCAAGCAGATCAGCAAAAATGCCCGCGATCGCATCTTTAACCCCGTGTAGAGATAGCCAAACGCATTCAGCAACAGCCACAGCAAGGGAAGTCGCATTAAAATCGGTGCCCAGCCTAGAAAAATGCTCAAGTTAGTTAGCACTAACCCCGACAGCATGAGAAAAACCCAGGCAGATGCAATCTGATTAAGCGGTTCTACGATGGTGCAATTTTCAGAGAGCTTGACCATTGCCCCAGTGCCCACAAGCGTCAGACCTGACCAGAAAACGGCTTGGGTTGCCCAGTCGATCGCAGTAAATTGAGCCGTCAAAAAAATAATTCCTGAAATAACACCCCAAAGCAAACACGCCTGGTCAATGCGCGTATAAAACGTGGAGAGAATCGTGGTTTGCCCTAGCTGCCAATGGAGCCGCCATAAACCAGGAAGGTCTTCGATCGCAAATGCCGACTCTTTACACTGGAGCGGAGGAACTTCTAGATTAAAAAAGTCTCTGTTAAAAGGGGATGATTGGAACATAAGATTTTGTGAATGATTAAAAGGGCTAACATTTTTTCTTAAAGTAGTCTTCCTTCAAGAATCTATTTATAGTGTCGAAACCGCGAAGAGTATGACTCTATCAGACGATACGATCGAGGTCATTTCTAGATCTGTCTAGAGAGCTAATTGAGAGACAAACTCCGCCACAATCCTAAATACTGCAAAAGTCTCGCTTACAGTCAGTAAACGAGACTTTCATAGGTTTGATTAGAACGAAATCGGCAGAAAAGACTCTATCTCCAAGTCCGTTCGCCGTCTTCATTAATTCTGGCTTGACGAATCAGATCTGAGATTTCTTCTGCATCTTTGACGTGATGCAACGGCTTTTTCTCGCCATCTGGCATATCAAATACCATGTAAGTCGGAACCGTAATGTGATCGCCTGTAATATCAGCCGTATCAACTGCGACTTGTTGAGCTTTTTCTTCTAGAGACTTGGAATCATCAATACGATCGCCCGGATTGGTCGTCAAATATTCTTTATCTAACTCTGCCTGTTGCTCCTGTTTCTGTTTAGGGTCAACTTCTTCGGCTGTCATGGGTTGATTGATGCCAGCTTCGTTATCTGCGGGCTTTGAATCTTTGTTCATAATGGTTGTTATAAGATGAATTGCTATGAACAACATTAAAAAAAAAGAGGCAATTACGCCTCCTTCAAACGATGGAACTTAGAGATAGTCCTAAAGGTTGAGATTGTTGAATCACAGCCTAAGAGAGAAAATAATCCAACAGTGAACGATACAAACTATGTCTTTTAACATTTCACTCATAGTTGAGGTTTATGCTTCGGACCATAGCCAATGACTGCAACTTTGTGGCGATAAATTAATTCGGCACCATACCATCCAGTAATCGCTAACAAGGTTGCCACAGCTAGGGAAATAATTAGTCCGATCGGCAAAACTGCACCCATTTGGTCATTCCACCGCAGCCAGAAATTCACAGCCGAGAACGTAAGTGCTGCAACGTTTCCGACCATGTGCGCCCAGCCTGCGCTGTGTTCACGAACCCGATCGATTCTCGCAAAGTCGCTCATGCCAGTTGCCGCCGCCACTAGACCTGTCGCAATGCCCACTCCGATGAGCCAAAAAGATGCCCTCGCCCAAAAAGAGTCTCCGGTGAGCCAGTAGCCGACATCAGTGCCCAAAGCACCCGTCAAAAACGCGAGCGGAAACGTGACCAGCAGCGGATGGAGCGGATGCCCAAAGATGGCGACGGTGCTAGGAACGCCGCTATCGCGATATTCAGCTTCGTCAGCTTCGATTAAAGGGGGAATGCTGGGAGTATGAGCACGGGTCATGGGGTTCTCCTAAAGTAATTAGGGTGGGTGAAAGCCATTGCAATTAGCTGACGACAAAGGGCGATCGTATAGATGCCCCAACAGAAATTCATTCTCAGGAGTATACAGACCTATGATGATGGAAAATGCTCGATGTGCGCCTCTGACTCAAGGACTATTTTTCCTTTCTGAACGTCGAGTCTCTTGAGTTTTAGGGCCATGCCGTCCAGCTCAAAGTTCTTTAAGTTGAGGAGTTCGCGGGCTTGACTAAGCAATGCTTCTGTCAATTCTGGAGAGAGGTCTTGACCTTCGACATACTGCACGTCTTCTAAAACCACTTGCTGCCCATTAGGGCTAACTTTTGGAATCGTGGTAAACGCAACTCGGTGCTTTTCTTGAGTTCCTTGCAGAAGAACCTCTGTACTTAGAAAAATTTTGCCATCACCCGGCAGACCAAACTCGATATAGTGAGTGTCTACGGTCGCAATTTCGCCATTTACTGTCACGTCCAGGTTTTGCATCTTGCCACGGACAAAATCTGAGCTAAAAGCCCGATTGACATCCTGCTCAGTCAAGACTACGTGGGTTTCGGCATCGGTCGGTCGAGTCAACTCAATCTTGCCAAACGCCACACTTAGAGGATTGATCGTCACCCTTCCGGTGTGCATCTCCATCTCTTCGATTCGCAGATCGTGCTGCATCACCAAACCTTCAGCCTTGATCGAGACTGAATCGACGGTTCCTGACACTAGCTTAAACGGGTCAGTTTCAATCTCGACATCTAAGTTTTTGACCTCATCCACTTGGCTAGAAATGCCCATTTCTGCAACTTTGTTAAGTGCCTGTTCTCCCAAATCTGACATTCTTAAACTCCTTATCTCTTAGTGATGGCGCTACTCTAAGGCACAACCCCAAACGCAAGTATCTATAAGGCGATAGAGAAGATCTACGATCGCACTCCCTCTAGAGAAGAATAAGCGGCGTTGCTGAAGATATAAGATGCCCTCCTCACAAAGTGGGGCAAAGCCCTCGCCAGCCCTTCTCCCTGGGGAGAGGATGAGGGTAAAATCTGCGCTTCATAGATCGATTCAGCAACACCGAATAAGCGTCTCTACAGCAGTCTGCGAGTGCTCAATCGCACTTGACGCGGTAGGTCAACGATGAAGGTTGAGCCTTGCCCTAACACGCTTTCTGCCGTGATACTTCCGCCCATTAAATCGGTGAGCGCTTGGGCAATGGCTAACCCTAATCCTGTTCCGCCGTGGGTGCGAGTCATCGTCTGATTGGCTTGACGAAACTCTTGAAAGATGAAGCTTAAGTCGGCTTCTGCAATCCCAATTCCGGTGTCTCGAACCGCGATCGTGATCCGTTCACCTGGAAGGAGATCGACCTCAATTAAGATTTGCCCCTCATCGGTAAATTTGATCGCATTCGATAACAAGTTCACCACAATTTGACGCAGACGAACTCGATCGTTCGTCACTGAAAAATAATCTTGAACTAGATGCACCTGTAGACGGAGGTTTTTTTGGGTCGCCAACGGTCGAAGTTCTTTAACCGTTTCGTTAACCAGATCTGGTAAATCAAAGGTTTCTAGCCGAAGCTCTAACTGATTTGAGCGCAGTTTTGAGAAGTCTAAAACATCCTCAATTAGACTTAATAAATGCCGTCCATTCTCAAAGATTCGCTCAATCATGTTGAATTGCTGCGACTCAAATCTTTGTTGGAAGTGGCGCAACAACACGCTAGAAAACCCCAAAATTGCGTTTAGGGGAGTTCTCAATTCATGAGACATGGTGGCGATGAATTGGGCTTTGAGTCGATCGGCTTCGAGCAACTCTAAGTTTTGAAGCTGCATCTGCTGTAGCTGCGCTTCAATTTGCTTACGATCGGCAATATCTCGAATTAGCCAACGCAACCCGATCGCTTTGCCTTCAGCATCTCTCACAGCCGCAACGGTAATTGCCGCTTCAAACCGAGGTTTATTGCGGGCGGTTAAACAAATCTCCCATTCTTGAATACGATCGATAACTCGCAGTTGCAGCAGCAGCGATCGAAACACTCGGCGCTGTTCTTCGGGCACAAAGTTGGTCAGAATTTTGCCTGCAAGATGTTTTTGAGATACGTTTAATAGCTCTGCGGCTGCTCGATTTGCCTCATGAATTTTTCCGTGAATATCCGTGACCAAATAGCCATCAGGTGCAAAATCGAATAATTCCTGATATCGGTGACGCTCATCCTCTAGCTGTTGACGAGCCTGATACAACTCTTCATTGTGTTCGCAGACTTCTTCTTCTACAACCCGCAGTTCTTCTAGAGCATTTGCGAGTGCCTCTATATAGCTCAACGCAAGCCGTGGTTGCTCGATCGGGGCATCACCTGCGCTTTTATAGAGTTCAGCCGCTCGTTGATCAACGGTTTCTAAATGTTTAGCAATCTTGCTACGATCGCTGCTAAGTCTTATTTCATCCATGTTATCTCATGCTTATTATCAAGTCGTCTGCTGACAAAAAAATGATGTTCAGCTTTAATAGTTTTGAATAAAAAAGTGTTTCAAAGCTTGCCTAAAGTCTTTCTAGAGAATTGAATGAAGCTCGACTCTATAAGATGCAGGGAACGTAAAATATGAGTTCAGTAGCGAAAAAAATCTATTTCGAGTTAGTGAACGATTTCTAGATTCCCTACGTTTACAATTACAGATTAAGAAGTTTTTGCAATCCTCTCAAGGGTTGAGATGAGCAGCCAAAAGGCTTAGAAACTATGCTCTTCATCGGATTTATTAGCCTGTGAGCACCGTTCAAAGTTCAGCAAATGACACTCACTAAATTAATTTCACGAGAATGCTTAAAGGGCTTTCTTTTTAGTGATTTCGCAAGTCTAGGGCGTGCTTTAAACCTTTCTTGCTGCGATTCTGCCTCGCCCTGAACTGAAGTTCGGACTAACTTGGAAAAGTTCAAACTTCAGTTCAGCGCGAGATAACAACGAAGACCAGAGTTTTAAAACACTGCCTAAACTCAATGCGCTAGATTGACTACAGCGGCGAGTGTCAACCTTCTTCACCATCAGCTAAGTAGGCGACGGAATGAACGGTAAGACGCGTTTCGGCTCCGCTCAACGCCAGAACTTCTAGCAGGTTGAGCGAAGCCGAAACCCACACAAACAAGTTGACTTTGATTGCGCCTATTGACTTATGAGCCACCACGACCACCGATGGATGAACCCCTCATCTCCACCCAGCGCTGAAATCCTCGAAATTTATTACGCCACTCATCAGTTTTATCAAGAAGCACACTATCGAGAAGACCTCGATCGCGCCTGTGAGTGGTATCACACGATTTCTGCTCAAAACCGTCGTGAGCTTGAAAAAATGCAAGGCGATATCAATATATTTGGCTGGTTTTGCCGAAGAAGATAATTCTATACAACCTCAATTTCAAACTCTTGAAGGTGCACTCTTAGCTTAGGACCAAGCTTCACTAAAATCGGGAAATTAGCGCTAACAGGTCTGCCACGCCACTCAGTCACGATCGCCAACACTTGGCCTTCTTGCCCCTTAATGTCGAGCGGCTGGTTTCGATGCTCTGGGTGATGATAAATAACGACAGATTCAATAATACGAACATGCGCACCAACTTCCATAATTCTTATCGCTTCGTTATCAAGAGCATTCACGACGATCGGTCAAACCCAACTGGGCATATCAACAGCTTTTTTATCTTTGCATAAGAGCGTCCCCTTCTCACGATTTGAGAAAACTCTTGGGAAATCGGTCACGCAGTTGTTGAAATCCAGTCGGGTCAACTGAGTGCCAGATTCCTGCACCCAAAACTCCACTCAAAATCAGCATCACAATCAGTTTCACCGTCAAGCCAACTGGGTTCGGTTTTTTTCGTTTAGGAGATTTTTCTTGTGAGACAGGAATTTCAACCTCTGGCAAACTCAGTGCATTTAATGGATCACTCACTTTTGCGTCAGGGAGCCGGATCTCGGATAGTGAAGAAGAAACGTGACAATAAGTGAGCACGATCGAGGTGTTGTCATGTCCGTTTTTCTGATTTGCTAAGTTGATCCAAGACTGCACGACAGACTCTAAAGAGACTTTTTCTTTCAGCACGAGATCGGCATACTCTGACCAAGACTGCTCGACTAAACTGTTGTCACTCAGCCCATCTGAACACAGCAGCAGCAAGCCATCTTCTTCTAAAATAAATCGCTGCACGCTGGGGTTGAGAAACTGGCTGTCTCGCGTTCCTAGCGCTTGAGTGAGTGCCCCAGAATCAGGGCGCTTAAGCACATCTCGATAGAGCGATCGTCCCTGTTTAATCTCTCGCGTGATCACATCGTCATCGACTGTAAGTTGATGACAATAGTGCTGCGTAATCCAATAGGCGCGACTGTCTCCCACATTGACGAGATAAAGCTCGTGCGCGTTGTTGGCGATCGCTCCACTCGGCAACGTGACTCGCTGCGGAATCTGAAGCGCCATCACAAGGGTCGTGCCCATCCGTCGTCGAGATTCTCGCTCTTGTTCGTCGTTTTGGGCAGAAATCATATTGTTGACCACCCGCACGATCGCTGCCAGTTGTTCTGCCAACAAATCGGGCGGCATCGGCTCAGATTGTTGAGCAATCTCGGTCAACAGCGCTCTAACTTGAAGCTGAAGTGACTGCACCGCCAACTGGCTGGCAACTTCGCCGCCTTCATGTCCGCCGATGCCATCACAAACGATCGTCAATCGCGGACTCAGTTCATCATAAGATTGGGCGTGAGCCGTCACCGGATAGCAGGTATCTTCGTTGTGCGATCGCTGCACCCCAACATCCGTGGCTCCGACGACTTGCAGACGCAGCGGCAGTTGGGCTGACTGGGCAATCAGCTGCTGGTTTAACAGGGCTGAGACTTTTTCAAAACTGGCTCCCTGCTGCATCTCACCACAGATCGCGGTGAGCGCGTCTACGATCGTCGCCTTCGACTCTGGCACCCACACGAGCCAGCACTGCGCCAGGTTTGAGAGAGAAGGATTTGCAAATGAGGCTCTGGCATGAACGGGATCTTCTGAGTCTTTAATCAACTCCTTTAACCGAACCCGCCACCCTTCGACCCGCAGATTATCAGGTGACAGCAGACTCGACGCAACATTTAAATCTAGGAAAGGAGTCCACAACTGCAAAATCTGCCACAGCCAGTAGATTTGACGCACCGCCGAGGCTTGTGTCCAGGCTTCAAAAATGGCAGGTTGCAGGGTTCCGGTGCCGTCCAAAGGGGCGTTTTCTAATAAGAGAATCTCTCGATTCGTGTCTTCGTCTCGATAAAACCCGTAAACTTGGGGCACATGCAGTCGTTGAGCATAGAGGTGCAGATAGGGTAATGTTTCATCGGGCAGCATTGCAGGCACATAAGACTCTATTTGAGGCTTAGTATCTGCCCAAATATGAGGCGCGACCACCTGATAACGATCATCGCTTACGATCGTTCCTGGTAGCCTTTGAGCGGCGACTTCTCCCACTGCCCAAAGATACGGATACCCCTGTGATTGCGAACTGCTCATGCACTTAAAAACGTTTATTGTAGGGCGTTTGTGACAAAATCAAGCATCAAAAATCTGAAGGATTGCGGAATAAAGCGGGCACTCTTTGAAGAATGACGTAAGTGGCTTAACTCGGTGAATTAAGATAGCCGATTTTAAGCAATTCGTCTCAAGTTGCTTCACAAAACTCTCAAGAGGGTTGACACTTTATCTAGCGATCGTTCCTTTGCTCAAAAACAGGTATGTTTCTGACTCCCACCCTGGTTTGGCTTTTGGCAGGGGTTGTCCTTTGCCTGATTGAGTTTGTGTTGCCCACTGCGTTCGTCGCCTTCGTGATGGGACTCAGTGCGCTGCTCGTTGCCGCCGTCTCAACCGTTCTGCCTCTCAACGCGCAGATTATCCTCTGGATGGCGCTTTCTGCGGTGATGGTGCTGGGGTCTCGTCGTTTCATCAATCGCAAAGCGGCGCTTAAACTGGATGCGACCGAAGCAGAAACTCTGACCGAGATTCCACCGGGGAAGCCAGGACGGGTACTCTATGAGGGCAATTCGTGGAGCGCTCGCTGTGACACCTTTGATGGGACGATCGCGCCTCACCAAAAAGTCTATATCGTCGGACGCAAAGGGACGACGTTAATCGTGGTGCCAGAAGGGTTAGCACACGAAGAATCCTGATCATTCACCCGTTCAATCGTTAGGAGATTAAGGCTATGTGGGGTTTATTTATTGCAGCAGTGATTGGAGGCGGAGCGCTCTCTAGCGTCAAAATTATTCAGCAGGGCAACGAGGCATTGGTCGAGCGATTGGGCAGCTACGATCGTAAACTCGGTCACGGACTCAGTTTTGTGGTTCCCGGACTCGATCGAGTCGCGTTTCAAGAAACCGTTCGCGAAAAAGTGCTCGACATTCCGCCACAGCCCTGCATCACCCGCGATAACGTCTCAATCACAGTCGATGCGGTCGTCTACTGGAAGATCGTAGACATGGAGAAGGCATATTACAAAGTGCAAAATCTCAACGCTGCCGTGGTGAATATAGTTCTCACCCAAATCCGGGCTGAGATGGGTCAGATTGAATTAGATGAGACGTTTACGGCACGATCGCAGATCAATGAAATCTTGCTGCGCGATCTTGATGTTGCCACCGATCCCTGGGGCGTGAAAGTGACTCGTGTTGAGCTACGCGACATCATTCCTTCGCAAGCCGTGCAAGAATCGATGGAATTGCAAATGTCAGCCGAGCGGCGCAAACGTGCCTCGATTTTGACTTCTGAGGGCGAACGAGAGTCAGCCGTCAACTCTGCGAGAGGCAAAGCCGAAGCCCAGGTTCTTGATGCTGAAGCCCGTCAAAAATCCGTTGTCCTCGCTGCCGAAGCTGAGCAGAAAGGGATTGTGCTCAAAGCTCAAGCCGAACGTCAGCAGCAAGTGCTTCGCGCTCAAGCCACTGCCGAAGCCATTCAAATTGTCACTCAAGCCTTGAAGAGCGATGCCCGCGCTGCCGAAGCCGGGAAAGTCTTGCTTGCCTTGAGCTATTTAGAGATGGGCACGATCGTCGGCAAGAGCGACAGCAGCAAAGTCATGTTCATGGACCCTCGTGGCATTCCAGGGGCACTGCAAGGGATGTTGTCGATCGTCGATGAAGGCAACGGCAAAGCCTAAGAATCTTGTCCCGAATCCAATCCTGATTTGTTTTCAGTCTGGCAACGAGTACACAGACCAAAAAACTCCAGCATGTGGTAATAGATTTTGAACTCGTAAGACTTATGTAGCTGTTCTTCTAAGTTGTGAACTGGGCATTCGTCGATCGCAATCGAGTTGCCGCACTGCACACAGGTTAAATGGTGTCTATCTTCTTTAACCAAGCTATACAGCGCTTCCCCATTGGGCAACGTTCTCACCTGCACCATGCCCTCTAATTTGAGTGCCTCTAAAGAACGATAGACCGTTGCCAGCCCCATGCTTTGTTCACGGCTGCGAAATTCGATATAAAGATCCTGCGCTGAGATGGCTCGGTTCAGGATTTTTAATGTCGCAAGGAGGCGTTCTTGGCTGCGGGTGCGGGTTCTCATGAGAAGTGGGGACGATCGTCCAAAGTGAATCTAAAAATCTGTCTACCCTAATTGTAGAAGTTCGTCTGTTTTCATCTGGCTGCGGTCTTAGAATAAAAAAGCTGTCGCCTTCAAGACGGTCTTTCTAGCAATCAGGACACGACTGTGACTCAAAACTATCAAGCTCAAATCTATGTTACTCTTCGTCCTTCGGTCTTAGACCCAGCGGGAACGGCAGTGAAATCGGGACTGTCTCATATGGGTCATCACAACATTGAGCAAATTCGGATTGGCAAATATGTTGAGTTGACGATCGCCGCAGACACTGAAGACGCGGCTCGTCAGCAGTTAGACCAAATTTGCGACCAATTACTCGCAAACCCCGTGATTGAAAATTATCGGTTTGATTTGCAGCAGGTGTCTACACCTCTGAACGTAGGTTCATAAATAAAGGATAAGGGATGAACGTTGGAGTAGTGGTTTTTCCGGGATCAAATTGCGATCGCGATGTGGTTTGGGTGACGCAAGGGTTGCTCAATCAGCCAACTCGCATGATTTGGCATGAAGACAGCGATTTGTCTGATATCGATGTGGTGATTGTGCCGGGTGGGTTCAGCTATGGAGATTATTTGCGGTGCGGCGCGATCGCTCGTTTTTCTCCGGTGATGCAAGCCACGATTAAACACGCTGAACAAGGAAAGTTTGTCTTAGGCATTTGTAATGGGTTTCAAGTCTTAACCGAGGCGGGTTTACTGCCGGGTGCGCTGGTGAAAAATCGAGACTTGCATTTTGTCTGCGATCGAGTGCCTCTCAAAGTCGAGCGAACCGATTTAGCCTGTACAAGTCATTATCGAACTGACGAGGTGATTACGCTGCCGATCGCCCACGGTGAAGGCAGCTATTACGCCGATGCTGACACGCTGAAGTCACTAGAAGACAATCATCAAGTCTTATTCCGCTATTGCAGTGCTGAGGGTAAGTCTGACCAGTCCAGCAACCCAAACGGATCGCTAAATCAGATTGCGGGCATTTGTAATCGTCAAGGCAACGTGTTGGGCATGATGCCCCACCCCGAACGCGCCTCTGATCCGGGTTTAGGCGGAACCGATGGACTGCGATTATTTGAAGGAATGCTGGGAGCGATCGCGGCGATTAGCTAACCCTAAAATGGCGTTGCTGAATTGATGGATGAATTTCTAGATTGACCCTCACCCTAGCCCTCTCCCAAGAGGAGAGGGGACAAGATCTTTAGCTCTCTTTTCTTTGGGGAGAAGGGTTGGCGAGGGCTTGCCCCACTTCGTGAGGAGGGCATCAGCAACGCCCCTCAAAGCTTCGATTAAAGAATCAGAATAAGAGGCGCTTTTTGTTGTCTCAACTCAGTTGCACCACGGGCTGATCGTCCAAGAGAGTTCGGGCGGTTAGCAAGTCTTCAACAGTGATGCGAAGAAAGCGCTGATCGTCTACCCGAAAGTTGACTTTGATGCGATCGCTTCCTGGTGACCCGTGGGGATCGAGTTGAGCAATGCTGCGCGCCCCGGCTCGATCGTTGAGTGGCTGCACTTGAGTTTGGCTGCTGGCAAGACTGCGAGTGACGAGCCGATCGCCGTCAAAATAGACTTCTGTTTGAGCCGTTTCGGTTCCGAGTTCGCCGATGATTAGCTCAATGCTGGGCTGATTGTCGAGCGACGCACCGAGCACCAACTCAACCGGGTTTTGCATCGGGTAAGGCTGTCCGGCTTTGATCAGCGGATGCCAACGGTGGCAATTATTTCGCCGATCCCAATAGCGAATACCGTAGCCGTGATAGAGAAAATCTTTAATCTGAATGCCCTGACTGAGCTGCAACGCTCCTTGCGCGATCGCTTCAAATGGCTTCTCACACCGAATCTTTGACGCATCAAAATATTGCCGCACCCACGTCTGCACCGCCGGAATCTGCACCGTTCCGCCAACGAGCAGCACGGCATCAATGTCTTTCACATCCAGTCCCTGCCGTCGCGCTTGCTGAAGAACTTGACCCATCGCCTCATCTAAGTTGTCAAAAAACTGATGCTCGGTGAGAATCTGCTCAAACTGGCTGCGAGTTAACGATAGGTCGTAGCTCTCAAACGTTTCGTCATCGAAGTAGACTTCTTGCGCCTGAAGTTGCAGCGAGAGTTGAATTTTGAGCCGTTCTGCTAACCGTGAGATTAATGGAGTCGCGGCGATTCCTTGAGTTTGTGTGAAGTAATCGACCAGCCAATGATCAATATCCGAACCGCCTAAATTTTGCCCTGCCTTTGCCAGAACTCTGGCAATTTTGGGCTTCTGTCCCGACTGTTTGGCAAATGATTTTTGTCCCCATTGCAGAATGAACCCAAGCGGTTTTGCCTGAGTTTGTTCATTGATATCTAACTGCACAAGAGACAGATCTAGTGTGCCGCCGCCAAAATCGAGAACGAGAAGGGTTTGGCGATCGTTTAAACCGTATCCCAACGCTGCTGCCGTTGGCTCATCTAACATCCGCACCTGGTCAATGTTGAGCGATTGACAGACCCGACCCAGCCACAGCCGATATGCCTCAAAGCTGTCAACTGGGACGGTAAAGACGATCGATCGCATAATATCGGGATCAGTAGCTTTGAGTTGGGTGATGATCTGAGTCAAAAACCATTCGCCTACTTGCTCAAACGTGACGGTCTGCCCCTCTAATTTAGGCAAAAACCCCTGCACGTTGGAGCCGATGCCCCGCTTAAAGTTGCGAAAAAATCGAGAATCGGTAGCTAAATCGAGGGCACGATCGCGCACCTGCTGCCCAACGACCACTTTTCCCTGTTGGGCATTTTCGACATAGAGCAAACTAGGAATCAGAGATGGATTTTGTCCTGTGCGAAACGAAATGCCAGGGAGAGAAAGGGTCTCTGGCTGCTGCGTTGCCGGGTTCCAGCGAGTGACGACGGTGTTGCTGGTTCCAAAATCAATGGCATAGGTCATCGGTTCGTAAAAGTAACGGCGGAACGGAGAAGTGCCTCTCGTTAAATCGTACCAAAAGCGTTGCTGACAAACATTTTCTCAAGGTCAGAAAATCGACCCCTATATTTTGGGAAATATGGCAAGAAATCAAAATATTTCTTAATATATGTATATAACGAAGCGGTGGATGACTCGATTAGTCCACTGTACCCACATGGCGCTACCGCAAGGGGACTGATATGACCCGTTCGCAGTCTGATTTCATGCCGTTCTTGATGAATCTCAAAAATGGGATTTGGGTGTTGGGTGTCTCCTCCTGGCTGTTTGGAATCACCGATCGCTCGATCGCGACTCTCTCAGATGGCTATCTTTCTGCACTCGATATTGTGCAATTGTTTACTGCATCATTTTTCTTTATGGGCTGGCTATTGTTGAAGCCAGTAAAACCACCAGCCGTCACTCAAGAGAATCCGTAGTTGGCAGCACGTTCAAGGGGTGCCATAATCCTGATCTTTGTTCTTGAAGGTGCGTCTAAACACCCACTGCATCAGATCAGGAAACAGGCGATTTGAGGCGATCGATAGGTTGGCAGAGCCGACTACTACTTCAGTTCGCTTGTGCTGCACGGCATCCCAAATTGCTTTGGCAACATCATCAGGCTTCTCAATCACTGGAGCGCTGAGAACCTGCTCAAGCTGTTGACGACGCGCTGCTGTATCGTCTTCAGTTTTGCCTCTAAAAATTGCCCGTTCCATCAGGCTGCTTCTAATCAGATTGGGATAGATGCCGCATACGGTAATTCCCTTGGGCGCAAGCTCCGATTGCAGCGATTGCGTCAGCCCTGTAACCGCAAATTTGCTGGTGTTGTAAGGGACTAAATAAGGAACAGGAACCTTGCCGCCGATCGAACTGAGGTTGATGATCGTGCCGCTCTTGCGTTCAATAAAATGCGGCAACAATTCATGAATGGTGTGAATATAGCCCCAGAGATTGGTGTCGATCGTGGTGTGCCAATCTTCTAGTGAGAAGCTATCGACCGAGCCAGACGCATAGATTCCGGCGTTGTTGATCAACACGTCGATCGAGCCATATTCTGCGAGTCCTTGCTGCACTAAATTCTTAACCTGCTGAGGATCTCTGACATCGGTCGGGACCGCTAATGCTGAGTAGCTGAGGCTTTTAAGTTCTTGGGCAAAGACTTCTAGACGATCGGGCTGACGAGCAGCTAAAACAAGATTGTAGCCATTGCGGGCAAACAAAAGCGCGGTTGCTCTGCCGATTCCTTGAGAAGCCCCGGTGATTAAAACGGTGGGAGCCATAAAGGGTTTAACGTAAGAAGGACTGTCTTTTAGTGTGCTCGATCAAGGGTGAAAGTCGTCCAACTTTTGTGGGATATTCACGCATAGATTCCCAGTTTTCAAAGGCGTTAAGCATTAGCTCTTACTTGAGAGGTGTTCTCAGGGAGACTGCTTGTTCAAATTCATCAAAATATCAGTTTTTAGAACCGCAGAGAGGTTCGTTCTAGAGATGGATAGCGGGGCACACTGAACTCCATAGGATGAAGGCTGTGAACAAAAGGTAGAAAACTGTAACTGAGTAATAGATTTAGAGATTAGGGAAGCGATCGCTGTCGGTCGCTAGAGAGATGTATATTAACTGAAGAGTTGTTAAAATTTGTAAAGCTTCTAACGCCAAGTTTATTATCCTACTCTTAAAAGAAAAGTCTTCGTCCTGTTCATTTGCCATTTTTGTGGAGTAGCTGCGTGACTCAATCCAGTCAAATCTTTGCGCCATTGGCGCGACTCTCTAACAGTGTTCCAAAAGAAATGCTGTCTCGCAACCGTGGAGTTTTAGTTGCTTTTAGCATTATCGGCATTTGGGCAGTCAGTCTAGTTAGTCTACTCTCGATCGATATTTCTCAGCTTTCGATCGGATGGAGAATTGCATTCACTATTTGGCAAACATTTCTATACACAGGGCTATTTATCACTGCCCACGATGCCATGCACGGAGCAATTGCGCCTGGCAATCCAAAACTCAATCAGTGGGTTGGCTCATTTGTGTTGATTGTGTATGCTTTGTTTGACTATAAAAAGATGGTAAGAACGCACTGGCTTCATCACCAGCATCCTGCAAGTGAGACTGATCCAGACTTTCACAACGGTAAGGTTAAAAACTTTTTTGCGTGGTATGGCTACTTTATGTTTCGCTATTGGAGTTGGACCCGCTTATTTGGATTGATGGCGATTTACAATATCGTTAGCATTGGGCTTCACGTTCCAGAAGCGAATTTAAACTGGTTTTGGGTAGTGCCCTCGATCGCCAGCTCTCTACAGCTCTTTTTCTTTGGAACTTATCTGCCCCACCGCGAGCCAGAGGGGGGATATGTTAGTGAAAATCGCGCCCAGAGCAGCAACTGGTCGGTCTTTTGGTCATTTATCACCTGCTATCATTTTGGCTATCACGAAGAGCATCACGAACAACCCAATGTTCCGTGGTGGGGGTTGCCTGAGCTTCATCAGCAGCGCGGCATGACTGAGTGACATTAAGCAAAGGTCTTAGGGTCGAAGTAAATGGACGATCGCCCGAATCAGATTATCTGGCTCAACGGGTTTTGTTAGATGATCTTGAAAGCCAGCATCTAACGCTCGATCGCGATCTTCAGGTCTGGCATGAGCGGTTAATGCGATCGCTGGAGTATTACGCAGTTCACTCGCTAATTGTCGAATTTGAGACAGCAATGTGTATCCGTCTTCTTCTGGCATCCCAATATCGCTGAGTATCAGATCAGGCTGAGTCTGCTGAAACATCTCAAACGCAGATCGTACAGATTCAGCAGTCGTCACGCTGGCTCCAGATCCTTCCAGAGCAACCGTCAGAAACTCTCGTGTATCGGGTTCGTCATCGACAACTAAGACGTTAACGTTAGACAAGAGAGATGAATTTAAGTCAAATTTACTCTCCCTTTTGCCATCATTTTGGATGCGTTTGCTTTCGTCATCTAGCACAGGTATTTTTACTGTAAACGTCGCACCTTGCCCTTCTCCAGTGCTGTCTGCGGTGATGGTGCCGCTGTGCAGTTCGACGAGATGACGCACGATCGCCAGCCCTAACCCTAGCCCATCTTTTGAGCCAGTGGTGCCCCCGTCTGCTTGACGAAATCGCTCAAACACATAAGGCAAAAAGTCGGGCTGAATGCCTTTGCCCGTGTCGGCGACCTGAATCTGAGCCTGACCGCCAATCTGCTTTAGGGAAACGTTGACGCGCCCATGTTGAGGCGTAAACTTAACCGCATTAGTCAATAGATTGGTAACAATTTGCTGGAGTCGGTTCGGGTCGCCTAAAACGTATCCGATCGAGCCATCGGTTTGACTGTGCAGTTGAATTGATTTTGCCTCAGCCGCTAACCGCACATTGGCGATCGTCACGTCGATCACGGGAGCGAGACTCATCGGGGCAAGATCAAGCCGCAAATTGCCGCGAATCATGCGCGAAACGTCTAGAAGATCTTCGATCAGTTGGGTTTGGGTTTGAGCATTGCGCTCGATCGTTTCTAATGCCCGATCAATCGTCGCAGCATCATAAGTGCGAGTGCGAAGCAGCTTTGCCCAGCCGTAAATCGCATTGAGTGGCGATCGCAACTCATGGGAGACGATCGCTAAAAATTCGTCTTTGGTGCGATTAGCAAGTTCGGCTTCGGCGCGCGCAGCTTGCTCACGGGTGAGTAACTCTAGCCGTTCTTGCTCTAGTCGTCTTTGCTCACTGATGTCTAGCACAAAGACCACATATTCATCGGCTTCACCCTTGAGCCGCGTGGCACTCACTAAGCTAGGCACTCGCCAGCCGTCTTTATGAATCAGTTCTTTCGTAGTCGATCCAGATGTGCCGAGTTGCTCGATCGGCTCTGGCTCTAATGGGTCAGATTCCAGCAGACTGACTGCTTGCCAGGTGAGGGTTTGGTCGAGAAACTCTTCACGACTATAGCCCAGCATTTGCAGCAGAGCGTGATTGATTTCTAAGATTTCTCCCATCGAGGTGGCAAACGCGATGCCTACCTGCGCGGTGTTGACCATGTGCTGCAATCGTTCTTGACTGCGACGCAGAGCAGATTCGACTTGCTTACGATCGTCAATGTCGATCGTCGTGCCGACAATTCTCGCGGGGTGGTTTGCGTCGTCTCGCAGCACAACTCCTCGGTCTTGCACCCACAAATAATGACCGTCGTGATGCCGCACTCGATATTCGATCGTGTAGCGATCGGCGGTTTCCAAATTGATGCGGTAGCGATCGCGCAGTTGGTCTGCATCGTCTGGATGGATGCACTGCTGCCACCATTCTCTCGTCGGCTCGACTTCTTCGGGGCGATAGCCCAACAACTCGGTGAAGCCGAACGGTCGAATGACGATGTTTGTCTGCAAATCCCAATCATAAATCAGGCATTTAACGGCGGTTGCTGCAAGTTTAAATCGCTCGTTAAAGGTGCGAAGTTCAGCTTCTGATTGTTTGCGTTCGGTGACATCTCGCCACGCTGCGACAAAGCCCTCTTCTAGCTGGCTAACGTGAAGATCATAGACTCTAGTCGAATGTTTGTTGCCAAACACGTCTGGGTAGATTAAAGATTTTTCGATCAGGGGCTGTCCCGTTTCGACGACCTGACAATACTTGGCAAATTGCCCACTCTCACGGTGGCTGGGCAGCACGTCACACAGGGATTTGCCAATATCAGCGAGAGTCAGGCAACTGCTTTCGAGGGCTGCCGCGTTGAGATAGTCAATGCAAAAGTCTATGATTTGCCCTGTTTGATCTCGGATTGCTGAGTAAATGCCAAAGCAATCGAGCATATTCTCAACAGATGTGCGAAATCGCTCTTCGCTGCGCTGTAATTTTTGTTTCAATTCTGCATTTGCGATCGCGGTCTGAATCGCCATTTGCAGTTGATCTGAAGTAGTTTTATGTTTGATTAAGTAATCTTCTGCGCCTTGTTTAATGGCTTGCACTGCGATCGTGACATCTTCATCGTCAGCAATCATCACAACAGGAGGACAGCGATCGCCCATCTGAGCGTTTAGTTGTGCTAAACCTGTTAGACCATTCGATGACAACAGAATGCAGTCTAGAGACTGCGGCACGAGCGATCGGTTTAGTGCCAGTGCGCTTTCTAGGGAATTTTCCAAAATCGTGTAGCGACAGCCTAATGCCGACAGACACCGCTGACAAAGGTCTCCGTCCGAAGAGAAATCTTCAATGATTAGAATCACGCGCTGAGGCAAATGAGTCATCAATGAAATCAGCAACAGATTTATACTGTTAGCCTACTTCTTTAGGAATAGCTGCGCGTCTTCCAAAAGGTAGAGGGGTTTGTCCTTGGAAGATATTATCCGATACCCAAATTTTAGCCTCTATCAATCAACAATGCTTTCACCTGATTGATTACTTCTTCAAAGTCGATCGGTTTGCGAATGAAGCCATTCGCCCCGATGTTTAATGCTTGATCAAGACCTGGTTGATCATAGCCCGACACCAATACGATTGGGATAAACGGTAAATGACCGTTTTGTCTAATCTGTCGAGTCACCTCAAACCCACTCATTCCGGGCATCATCACATCTAATAAGACCAGCGCCGGAGGAGCCGCCACAATTTTTTCTAATGCCACCTGACCACTATCTGCCACTTCTACCTCATATCCCTCGCTCTCTAAGAGGGTTTGTAGCAAAAAAGAATTATCGGCAACATCATCAACAACTAAGATGCGATCGTCGGTTTGACCAGGATGATGTAGCAGAACATTCATAAAGATGGAAAGGGCAATGGTAAAATACATCCTCGTTGATCTGTAGCACTATCGCCCTCACCCTCAAGGAATATCATTGGTTACATTCATTCTTTACATTAAAATAAAGTTTTAGTGAATAGCAGTCTAATCAAGCAATTACAGCACTTATTAATGAAAAGCCCAGATTGTGACATTTCGAGATATCTCTCTCAAGAAGGCAGTTTTCTTGAAAGGGTATCGAGTTTGCTGCTTTCATTGAGACTTTTGCTGATCCCCGGCGACCAAGGGACGTAAGCCTGACTCGGCAAAAGATGAGAAACCTTCAAACCCATTAGGTTTCCTGAGTGGAGTTCTTTTACTCAGAGACCTGTATTGAGCAAGGGTTTAGGATAACGAAATCCTCAGAGGGTTTTTTGAGACGTAACTGATCAAGAAGGTGACACGCTTCCGCTTGACATCTGTAGCGGCTTTTGAGAAAGAACTCAAATACCGCGATCGCAGGAGATTCACTGCTACAAAATGCTGTTGAGTGGGTATACTCCGTCAGCTTCGTGCTCTTAAAGTATGGAGATGTCGGCATAATTTGGAAAGTGTAACACTATGACCACCCGCCCTTCGTTTAATCGCCGTCAAGTGATTCGTGGACTGATAGCAACCGGAGCTTTTGGGGTGACTTCCCGGCTTTGGACGGGCTGCACCTCAACCCCCAATTCAGTTAAATCAACGCCTGTAGAAAAAACTCTCACAATGGGGTTCATCTATGTCGGACCTAAAGATGACTATGGCTACAATCAATCTCATGCCCAAGGCAAAGCAGGTGCCTCAAGGCTGAGTGGCGTCAAAACTGTAGAAGAAGCCAGTGTTCCCGAAACCACGGCTGTAGAAGAAACAATGCGGAACATGATTCAACAAGATGGCGTACAAGTGTTGTTCCCCACTTCTTATGGTTACTACGATCCGCATATTCTTAAACTCGCGAAAGAGTTTCCAGATGTGCAGTTTTTTCATCCGGGAGCACTTTATAAAGAAGGTATTCATCCCAAAAATGTTGGTTCTTATCTGGGCTATTTGACTGAGCCTGCTTATCTTGCCGGAATCGTGGCTGCTCACACCTCTAAGACTGGAAAATTGGGTTTTGTTGTGCCTAAACCCATCTCGATCGTGCTGCGTGAAGTTAATGCCTTTGCCCTTGGAGCGCGGAGCGTCAAGCCTGATTTAAAGGTGCAAGCAATCTTTACGGGAGATTGGTCACTTCCGGTGCGCGAAGCAGAAGCAACCAATAGTCTGGTTGATCAAGGTGCGGATGTGATTATCAGTCGCGTTGATAATTTGAAGGTTGTTATGACGACTGCCGAGAAGCGAGGAGTTTACTCGTGTGGCTATCACATTAACCAGTCAAGTCTAGCGCCAAAGGGATATTTGACGGGGGTTGAGTGGAATTGGTCAAAGATTTACTCGAATTATGCTGAGATGATTCGCAGTGGCAAAACGTTGACCAATGGCGGCATTCCCCACATGATTCGAGGGGGATTGAAAGAAGAGTTTTGTAAACTCTCGCCTTATGGTGCTGCGGTGAGCACAGAGGCTCAAAAAGCTTCTGAAGCGGCTAAAGCAAAGCTATTAGATGGCAGCTTGGTGATCTTCAAAGGAGAACTCAAAGACAACAAAGGCAATGTTGTGATTCCGGCAGGGCAACAATACACGCTGCAAGACCCGAAACTAGAAACGATCGATTGGCTGGTTGAAGGCGTGATGGGCGACGCTCGTTCAACTTAGGGTAGCCAGTTTCAGCGTATAGTCTGTCAAATGTAATGTTGAGGGAAGTCAAAATGTACGTATGTAGTGTTACGGAGTTGTCTACTCAGGGAGCTAAAGTGGTGCTGCAAGGCGCGATCGAGAAAGCTGAACAAATGGGCGTGCCTCAATGTGTGGCGATCGTAGACAAAGGTGGCAACCTACTTGTCTTTGAGCGGATGCAGGGAGCCAAAATTCTCAGCCAGTTTTCTGCGATTCAGAAAGCAGTCACAGCGGTTTCATCCCAGTCTGCAACCGGACAGCTACCGTCAGAGTTGGCGTTTGGCATTGCGCTAGCCACTGGAAGCCGCTTTGCTGCGATCGCGGGTGGTCTACCGATCGAGATCAACGGGGACGTGATTGGAGCGATCGGCGTGGGTTCGGGGAACGATGAGGAAGACATTGAAGTGGCTGAGGCAGGAATTGCTGCACTCAAAGCGGTAATGAGTGCAGCAATCCCCAAAAAGACGCGCTCAGACATTAGTTAATCTGAAATCGTGGCGGCACGGTTCGAGTTCTGAAATCTGTGAAATTACCGTAGCCGCTATCCTTACGAGACGTTCATAATTGCGCTATCTGTTCGTAAAATTACTGTGATGAGTTTTGGTCAATCCCGAACTACTGAATCTTTGGCATCTTTCTCTGATCAAGCTCAAGACCCTTCACTAGAACTCATTTTAGATACTATTCCACAGTATATTTTTTGGAAGGATCTAAATTCTGTCTATCTCGGTTGCAATCAACGATGGGCAGAGTTTGTCGGATTGGTTGACCCAAAAGAAATTATTGGCAAAACCGACGACGATCTCCCCTGGTTACCGGGAGAAGCAGCAGTTTACCGGGAGCGCGATCGTCAACTTATTGTTACCCGCCACTCTCAGCGACGAGTGCTGATGTCTCTCTCGAAAGCGAATGGAGAGCAGGTTTGGTTTGAGGCGAGCAACGTTCCGCTTCTCCATGAAGATCACGTTACTGGCGTTCTTTATACCTTTGAGCGCACGACGGAGATAGAACATCAGGCGGAAACTTTAAGAAAAAGCGCTGAACTATTGCAATTAGTTCTCGATAATATTCCTCAAGCGATTTTCTGGAAGGACAGAAACTCAACTTACTTAGGCTGTAACAAGAATTGGGCACAAGCAGCAGGGATTCAGAATTTAGTAGATGTTGTTGGCAAAACTGATTTTGAATTACTTTGGACCCCTGAAGAATCAGCACTCTACTACGCGCAAGATCAATCCGTAATGGATACTGATACCCCAGTGCTGCACCTAATCGAGCATCGCTTGGAAGCACATGGAAGACAGGTGTGGATTAATGTCAACAAGATTCCGATTCACGATACTAAAGGTAAAGTCATTGGCGTATTAGGCACGATCGAAGATATTAGCGATCGCAAACACGCAGAAATCGCGCTTCAGCAATCAGAAGCTCACCTACGTCAACAAGCGCAGCAACTCGAACAAACGCTTCAGCAGTTGCGATCAGCTCAAGCGCAGCTAATCCAGACTGAGAAGATGTCTAGCTTGGGGCAATTGGTCGCGGGTATTGCTCACGAAATTAACAATCCGGTTAACTTTATTCACGGCAATATCGCACCTGCTAACGAATATGCTGAAGATTTGCTGCGTTTGGTTCATTTATATCAGCATCATTACCCCAATCCTCACCCTGATATTGCTGCTGAGTCAGAAGCGATCGAGTTAGAGTTTCTAATGGTCGATTTGCCCAAGCTTTTAGAATCGATGAAAATTGGAACAGCGCGAATCAAGCAAATTGTTTTATCGTTGCGAAATTTTTCACGCATGGATGAAGCAGACATGAAAGTTGTCAACATTCACGATGGCATTGAAAGTACGCTGCTGATTCTGCAACATCGTCTTAAAGATAAACCCGATCAGGGTGGAATTCAAGTTGTGAAAGAGTATGGCAATTTACCCCAAGTAGAGTGTTACGCTGGACAACTGAACCAAGTATTTATGAACGTTATTGCGAATGCGATCGAGGCTCTGGAAGAACGCAATCAACATCATTCTAAAGAGTTGTGCCAACGTCCTAAGTTAATCACCGTTCGCACAGAATGTTTATCAGAGTCTCACGTTGTTATTCGGATTCAAGATAACGGATTTGGAATGCCTGCATTAGTTCAGCAACGGCTGTTTGATCCCTTTTTCACGACTAAACCAGTGGGTCAAGGAACCGGGTTAGGGCTTTCTATCAGCTATCAAATTGTGGTAGAGAAACATCAAGGTGTTTTGAAGTGCTTTTCAGAGCCAGGACAAGGTAGCGAGTTCTGGATCGAAATTCCGACTCGCCAACAACAGCTTTGAAGAATCAGTACCAAAAGTTTAGCGATCCCTAACTTCCACTTTAAACGCTCCGATGGCTCACGGCGGTTGAACGTCTCTTTGGTAAACCCTCTGCTGACCTCTTCGAGTGGCTTATCCACCAGCTGCCAGACTTCCCAGCGCTACGGGGAAAGCTGCTTCCAAAGCTAGAACTCCGTCCCTACCTGTCCTGGCTTAAGTCGATGACCGCCAAGCTTATAAGATCTCCTAGTGAGCGTTCTAGACGCAGAGCACCACATTTGTGTTTGAACGATTTAGGTTGCAGATGTTGAATCCGATCGTGCATCAGATTTGCCTCACACAGACCGGTTCCAACCGCTATTTTGGACATCTAGATCTCTAGATCGATACTCCTCGCTTCTACCTTGAGAATAAGGTCGTGACCATGATTCTATTAGTCTTCAACGTCCACTCCTGATATCAGGATCTGAGTCCGCAAGAGTCTTTGTTACCGTTCACTACAGTTGGGGAATGTTACAGAAACGATGTTCCACTCTTTCTTGCCAGCATGAGTCAGCCACACGTTTCTGTTTCTGCCCTTCCTCGCAGTCTGACTTCGCTGGAGACGTGGGGTTTTGGTTTTAGCGGGCTGCTTTTGTGGCTCGGCACTTCGCCTGCCATGCACGCTGCTTTAGGACCCCAAGCCATTTGGGTCTGGATACCTGGAACTATTGTCGGCATTTTGCTAAATCTGCAAGTCAAACAGTTAGGAAAATCCTTCCCTGATGTGGCTGGCGGTACACCCAACTACACGACACGCTTACTCCAGCAGTTTCCAGCATTAGCTCGCTATAGCGCGATCGGATATCTGCTCGGCTGGGTTTCTGTGCCGCCGATGAATGCCATCATTCTGACCGATCTGATTAAAGCGAATCTAGACCCCTTGGGAATCGCGTGTCCGGTCATGCTGCTCAGAATCGGATTTGCAATACTGCCATTTATTGTTGCCTTTAGCGGCACTCGAACCCTGGGAATTTTGCACAGCTTCTTTGTGTTTCCAGCGATCGGGTTTCTCATCACCTTTTGCTTGCAGGGCATTGGCTGGTTAAGTCTCTCTCCTGCTAGTCCCGGTTTGCTGCCAGACGCTTGGACGGGTATTTCTGCCATTGACTGGATGAAGTGGTTTTTTATCGCTGTCTATGCGGTCTACGGCTGCGAGACTGCTTCTTCGTTTGTTGCAGATAGCCGCCAACCGACTGTGACCCTTCGCTGCTTGAGCGTGACAGCGGGATTTATTCCGATCGTCTATTTTGTAGGATCTTGGGTCGTCATGCGGTTAGCCACTGCACCTGGATTGGGGGATAGTGCTTACCTCAACTTAGTTGCAGCCGCATCTCCCTTTTGGGGCGCGTTAGCCCCTGCGCTTGTCACGTTTTTGATTACGTCAGGTTGCCTGCTTAGTTCAGCGACCGCCGTTTCTAACTGTCCTCGTATTTTGTATCAATTGGCGATCGATGGCTATCTACCACCTGTATTCTCTGTTGTTTCACGTCGAGGTGTACTTGAGCCTAGCTTGATTTTTACGTTGCTACTAAGCCTAATTTGTTTGCTGTGGGGAGACGTAGCCCGCGTCGTCATGGTGACCGGAACGGGCTATCTACTTTCAATGATGGCGATCCATTTTGGGCTGTGGCTTGGGCGCAAGCGACCAGAAACCCGATGGTCTTGGTGGTCGATCGGCTTCTTTGGCGTTGAGTCTGCTGTTCTAATAATTGGGGGGTTGGCATGGGGTTGGCAAGACTTATTGGTCGGGATATTGCTGCCATTTGTCATCGGTCTAATTGGTACATTGCTCCCTCGTCTGCGCTTTGCACCCTTTCATCCGGCTTGGTGGCTGCAACGAGATCGCCAGCAAGCGTATAATCCTAAAGCTGATTGGGTCGCCTTTCAGGTCACGACACTGATTGTATTAGTATGCGGTGCCGTCAGCATTGGTTGGCTAGTGCGATCGGGGCTAGAGCGGTATAGCATGGGAAGCCACATGGCGTTGTTTAGCATTTTGCTGCTGACGGTGGCATTTGTGGGAGTGGCGATCGCGTGCTGGACGAGTCTACCCCAAATTGCCGCGATTACAGAAGCGCGAGAAGCGGTTGAACGCACCCTTAATGATTTGCAGCGGACGCAAACGCAACTGGTGCAGGCAGAAAAAATGTCGAGTTTGGGGCAGTTAGTGTCAGGGGTTGCCCACGAAATCAATAACCCCATCAACTTCATTCATGGCAACTTAAGCCATGTGCGAGAGTATGCTCAAGATCTGCTGAGTCTGATGCAACTCTATGAGAAGCACTATCCAACCCCTGCACCCGAAATTCAAGCCCAAGCAGAGGCAGTGGATCTGGAGTTTTTGCAAGATGATTTGATCAAAACCCTCGATTCTATGAAAATGGGAACCGATCGTATCCGTCAGATTGTGCTGAGTTTACGCAACTTCTCTCGGCTAGATGAATCTGAGTCTAAAGCAGTCGATATCCACGAAGGAATTGACAGCACTCTATTGATTTTGCAGCATCGTTTGAAAGCTAGATCGGATCGCCCAGAGATTCAGTTGATTAGAGACTACGGCGATTTACCGCAGGTAGAATGCTATCCCGGACCGTTAAATCAGGTGCTAATGAATGTTTTAGCAAACGCGATCGATGCCTTAGATGAAGTCAATGCCAAACGCACGTATCAGGAAATCCAAGCAGACCCGAATCAAATCACGATTCGGGCGATCGCCATCGATTCTCAATGGGCAGAAATTGCGATCGCAGACAACGGATCTGGCATACCAGAAGCCATTCAACAACGCATTTTCAACCCGTTCTTTACGACTAAACCTGTCGGCAAAGGAACAGGAATGGGGATGTCGATCAGCTACCAAATCATTACCGAAAAACACGGCGGTAACTTAAAGTGCTTCTCTAAACCTGGATCAGGAAGTGAGTTTGTGATTCAAATTCCAATTCGGCAAGTCGTTACTCAGGTTGCTTGACCTTCTAACGTGTGAGAAAACAATAGACCTCCCGCATGAATCAGCCCTCACCCTAAATCCCTCTCCCAAGTTTGGGCGAGGGACTTT
>JBBQYE010000007.1:0-27293 GCA_038208945.1 Leptolyngbyales cyanobacterium
AACACGGCTGTTGGCGTTCGGCAGATTCCCAGTGATTACAATAACGTTGCAAAAGTGTTGCAGCTTCCTAAGTCAGAGTATTTCTTTAAGATTCTCTTTCCGGCTGCGCTGCCCTATATTTTTACCGGATTGCGAATCTCGATCGGTCTTGCCTGGTTAGCGATCATCGCCGCAGAAATCGTAATGTCTGGCATCGTCGGCATTGGCTTCTTTATCTGGAACGCTTACCAGAACAGCCAAATTAGTGAAATTATTCTGGCATTGGTTTATATCGGTTTGGTGGGCTGGCTCCTCGACAAAATGATGGAACGCATTCAAACGCTAATTTTGCCTAGCAGTCAGCGATAAGGATCAGGGATTAAATAACCTGTGTTCTGAACCGCCCTGCATGACGCTAACTTGCCTAACGATCGCCCCTAAATCCCGCAATCTGGGGAACTTTGAACTCTAGCTTTCCAGATTGGGGTTGGGGGGCGACCTCTGGGCATCACACGTTAATCAATCCTCGTTCCTAATGATCATTCTTCACCCACTCCCTTATCTAACCTTGTCATGACTCATTTTGTTACCGTTGAAAACGTTGAAAAAGTCTTTCCCCTCACCAATGGCGATACCTATATCGCGCTCAAAGGGATTGACCTAAACATCGAAAAAGGCGAATTTATTTCTCTCATTGGTCACTCTGGCTGTGGCAAATCGACCTTGCTCAACATGATTGCTGGGCTAGATTTACCCACCGATGGGGTCGTCATGTTAGAAAACGAGGAAGTGCTCAAGCCAGGACCCGATCGCATGGTCGTGTTTCAAAATTATTCACTGCTGCCGTGGATGAGCGTTCGCCAAAATATCGAGCTGGCTGTGAAGAATGTTTTAGGACATCTGCCTGCTGCCGAACGTAGTGAAATTGTCGAACATCACATCGATATGGTGGGGCTACGCCATGCAGCAGATAAGCCACCCGATCAACTCTCTGGCGGCATGAAACAGCGCGTCGCGATCGCCCGTGCCTTTGCCATCAAACCCAAACTGTTGCTGCTAGACGAGCCGTTTGGCGCATTGGATGCCCTGACTCGCGGCAACCTGCAAGAAAAGCTGATGGAAATCTGCGAAGAAAATCACGTCACTACTGTGATGGTGACGCACGATGTCGATGAGGCAATTTTGCTGTCCGATCGAGTCGTCATGCTTACTAACGGACCCGAATCTAAAATCGGTCAGATTTTAGACATTGAGATTCCTCGACCTCGCAAGCGGATGGAGGTGATTAGTCACCCCAATTACTACAGCTATCGCAGCGAAATTATTTACTTTCTCAATCAACAGAAGCAAATTAAAAAGCTTCGTGCTAGAAAGACGGCTGCTGTGGCGCGTCACGGGTTAGAGAAAATCAATCTAGAGATTGGCTTTGTTCCTCTAGTCGCCTGTGCGCCGTTGGCGATCGCTAAAGAAAAAGGGTTCTTTGCCCACCATGGTTTAGACGAAGTGCATTTAGTGCGCGAATCAAGCTGGCGTGGCATTCAGGATGGCATTGCAGGTGGATATCTCGATGCGGCTCAAATGCCGTCTGGGATGCCCGTTTGGATGACGGTCGGTGGCATGGATGGTCAGTCGATTCCGATCGTCAGTGCCCTCACCCTCACCCGCAACGGCAACGCGATTACTCTAGATAAACGCTTTTATGATCAGGGCGTGCACACGTTGAATGATCTCAAGCGAATGCTATTAGACACGGCTGATAAACAGCACATCTTCGGGGTAGTGCATCCTGCTTCAATGCATAATTTATTGCTGCGCTATTGGCTGGCAGCAGGCGGAATCGATCCTGATCACGATGTCTCGATCACAACGCTGCCCCCCGCTCAAATGGTCGCCAACCTAAAAGCAGGCAGTATTGATGGCTATTGTGTCGGCGAACCGTGGAACATTCGCGCCGCAGTTGAGGAAATTGGCTATACGATCGCCACTGATCTAGAAATCTGGAATGGTCATCCCGGCAAAGTTTTGGGAGTGCGAGAAGATTGGGCAAACGCCTATCCCAACACCCATGTAGCGCTTGTGAAAGCCTTGTTAGAAGCGTGTCGTTATTGCACCGATGAAGCCAATCATGAAGAGATTCGCGAGATTCTTTCATGCGGCGAATATCTCAGCTCTGAGCTGGATTTCATTCAACTTGGCGACCCCAGTAATCGAGTGTGCGATCTGCGTCCGTCGCCTAAAGAATATGCTCACCACCAGTTTTATGGGCACGGAGTCAACCGCCCGAGCCGCACCGAGCATTTGTGGATGATGACGCAGATGGCGCGTTGGGGTGACATTCCGTTTCCACGCAACTGGGTCGAAATTTTAGAGCGAGTTAGCAAAGTTAGTGTGTTTAGCATTGCTGCACGAGAGCTAGGGCTGTCAGATCTCACTTACAGTCGGGGCGCAATTCAATTATTTGATGGGGTCAACTTTAGTGCCGATGACCCGATCGAATATCTCAACAGTCTCAAAATTAAACACGACATCTATATGGCAGAAGTCGCGATCAACAAACCGCTAGCACGAACGGCTTAATCTCTTTTTCCATCCCTGCAAACGCTAACCGCAACGCAAATGATAATGACTACAGCAATCCAAAATCTACAGGTTTCTGATTCCGTTAATCAGGTTCCCTTTCTGGTCGTTGATCGCGTCTCTAAGGTCTATCCCACCAAAGATGGCGGCGGCTACACCGTTCTCAAGGACGTTAACCTCACTGTTAATCAAGGCGAATTTATTTGCGTCATTGGTCACTCTGGCTGCGGTAAATCGACGCTGCTCAACATGGTCAGTGGGTTTTCTCACCCGACCGACGGTGAAGTGCGACTGCAAGGCAACCCGATCGTCAAACCGGGTCCCGATCGCATGGTGGTTTTTCAAGGATATGCTTTGCTGCCTTGGCTAAGCGTTTTTGAGAATGTCTATTTGGGCGTGAATTCGGTCTACCCCAAAAAATCTAAAGCTGAGAAAACGCGCATCGTCAAAGAACACCTGGCGATGGTCGGTTTAGCAGACTCCATGGAGAAAAAGCCTCCCCAGATTTCGGGCGGCATGAAGCAGCGAGTTGCGATCGCTCGTGCGTTAGCGATTCGCCCCGAAGTGCTGATCCTAGACGAACCGTTTGGCGCGCTGGATGCGATCACCAAAGAAGAACTGCAAGAAGAACTGCTCAAAATTTGGAACGATCATCGCTGCACGGTGTTAATGATTACTCACGACATTGACGAGGCATTGTTTCTCGCCGATCGCCTGGTGATGATGACCAACGGACCTGCCGCTGACATTGGTGAAGTGTTAGACATTCCGTTTCGTCGCCCCCGCGATCGAGCACGGATCATGGAAGCCCCCGAATATTATCAGTTGCGGAACTACGCGTTAGATTTCCTCTATAACCGTTTTGCCCACGACGACACCGAATAGTCGTCTTTTGCAGTAAGTGGGTTCGCGATGGCGCTGTTGATTGGGTCAGTCAGCAGCGCTTTTTTTATGGCTTTGGGGCGATCGCTGGCTGCACATCGACGATATTTGGGCACGATCGCCCTTCTTGATAATCAGTGATATTTGAGAGCGTGGTTTCTGCGATATTCTGCATTGCCTCTTTGGTAAAAAATGCTTGATGTACCGTAATCAAAACGTTTGGGAAGGTCAACAGCCGCTCAAACAAGTCATCTTGAATAATCTCATTCGATAGATCCTCGAAAAATAAATCAGATTCTTGTTCATAAACGTCTAACGCCAGTGCCCCGATTTTTTGTGACTTTAAGCCCTGTATGACAGCCCCCGTACCGATCAAAGCGCCGCGACTGGTGTTAACTAGCATCATGCTTTGCTTGAATTGAGCGATCGAGTCGGCATCCACCAGATGATGCGTCTGAGGCGTAAGCGGAGAGTGGAGCGTGATAGATTTTACCCTCACCCTAGCCCTCTCCCAAAAGGAGAGGGGACAAGAGGTTCCGGCTCCCTTCTCCCTGGGAAGAAGGGTTGGCAAGGGCTTGCCCCGCTTTGTGAGGAGGGCTGTCCAGATTCACGCAGGAGATCTAATGTCTTGATAGGTCGATAAACGTTCAACGTCACGCTGCAATTTGTCAGCGGTGTCTTCTTTTTTCTGATACTTCCCACCCTGTTCGGGGTCACAATCTTTGCTTGACAAAATTTTTGAGCTAGGAGAAACGATGAACGAATCGTGGTTCATAACAAAACCAACGCCCTACTAGAATCTCATATTCTCTGAGGGTCAAAGGTTATCTATGAGAGAACATCTATCTTTAGAGAGGTTGTGCCTTGATTCGTCGATGTTTCTGCATCCGGTTGCTGGTTTGTTTTTTAAGTTAGGCGATCGGGGTCGATCCCCAACCTGCGTAACTCAGCCGCTAGTATCTCTGCTCGTAGACGTTCCTGGTCTGCTCTTTGGCGTTCTTCATCGGCTCGTTGGCGCTCTTCATCGGCTCGTTGGCGCTCTTCATCGACTCGTTGGCGTTCTTGGTCTACCTGTTCTGAACTCCAAAGCAGCAGATTGCCAGACGCATCCCACCAGCGCAGCCAGTTTGCAGTTTGTTTGAGACGCTCTCCTGCCCAGATTCCTAAAAACAAATTTAACTCAGGAATCCACACCCGTTTCTGAGCATCCGCTTCTTGCATTACATAGCGTCTGTTTTGCGACAGGCACCGGACTTCGAGACTAGGTTCATAAGGATCGTAGGTGACGTAGGTCGGCACTTGCAAGATTTGCTCATAAAAATAGAGCTTGCCATAAGGAGGAGTCGATCGCACTGACAACTCGCCGCCCTCTTCTTGCGAGAGAAACTCCATCGCGATCGCAACAGGCGCACCCTCTAAGTTAGGAGTGTAGCTGCGTCGAATGGTGCCTTCCGCGATCGGATGCACTTGGGGCACATAAAACCAATCTGGGGCTTTGACTACTGTCTTTTTATTCATCGTGGCAACCAACCCAAAGTTTGAGCCAATCAGCATTTCGGGTTGAATGTGTCCGTTGGCTCCTAGGGCATCGGTCAGGGCGGCAGCGAGGGGCGGTTGTTGAATATTTTCCACAGGGTCATCTGGCAACACAAAGTCGAGTGGCAGAGCTTCCCAAGTGACGATCGGCTCTTTCTTAATAGATGGAATTTGCAGAACCATAGGTTGACCCCCAATCACAGACCAGTCATTGCAGCGTCTTTGAGCTATCTAAAGTTTAGCTCACTCTTTCTAGGCAACAATCTCAAAGAGGGTCTTGATAAGCAGAGATTTCATCCACTCGGATTTCAACAAAGGCTTCCTGTCCGATCGTTGCGCCGATCACAACTTTGGCGCTAGCAGAAAACTCTGATAACGCGGTCGCGATCGCCACAATATGATTAAAAACACGCTGATTCATCGCACTGTTAGCACCCTTGATCACGAGCGTTGGAGCGGTTGAAATCGCGGTGAAATACCATTCACAGTTGGTCAGCAGCGCTTGAGTGACTCCATCACAAGATTCATAGAAATATCGACTGAGTGCTTCTTCGAGTTGGCGGATCAGGCTGCTATCTGTTTCTTCTAGCTTAAGAGGGGGCAAGTCATCAGAGGGAAGTGAATGGTGGTTCATAGGAAGTAGGAGATACAACAGCGATCTCTATTATGCTCAAGAGAATTGAGACGTTCGATCGAGGTCACTTACAGCAGAGCAGAATTGACTTTCAGGAGGTTATTCAGTTTCATTGCTATCATACGCACTAATTGTCTTGTGCAATACTTTGGCTAGTTTTGGGCAGCAATAGCACCGTAATCACAAAGGGCTGATATAGCCATCCATTCGGCGCGCTTGTGATTATTTGCGCCCTAATGGACGGGTCGCTTTCTTGTCAGAAACTGTCCAGAGTGTTGACTGATTCTATCTATCTATTGAATGATTGCTATTTATGCAGAGTTCTTATCAGCGTCTTGCTCCGTTTATTCAAGACTATATTTATAGCAATGGCTGGACTGATCTGAGACACGCTCAAGTCGAAGCCTGTCGCGTTGTATTTGAGACAGATGACCATCTACTCATTGCAGCAGGAACGGCATCTGGCAAGACAGAAGCCGCATTTCTGCCCATATTGACCCTGCTGCATGAAAATCCTCCTGAGTCGATCGGAGCCGTGTACATCAGTCCGATTAAGGCGTTGATTAACGACCAGTTCGATCGTTTAAATGATCTCTTAAAACACGCTGAGATTCCCGTATGGGCGTGGCATGGAGATGTTACCCAAAACCGCAAGAAGAAGCTATTCACCCATCCGCGCGGCATTTTGCAAATCACGCCAGAGTCATTAGAAAGCCTGCTGATTAACAAACGGGCTGATCTCGATCGAGTCTTTGGTGATCTGCGGTTTGTCGTGATTGACGAGATTCATGCATTTATTGGCAGCGATCGGGGTGCCCAGATTCTCTGTCAGTTGTCTCGTCTTGCCAAACTCACCCACAATCAGCCGCGCCGCATCGGATTGTCAGCCACATTAGGAGATTATGGTTTGGCTGAAGAGTGGCTGCGATCGGGCACATCTCGCTCGGTCAGCACCCCAAAAATTGACGACGGACAGCGAACGATTCAGCTTTCGCTAGAGCATTTCTACGATCCGGGATTGGTTGTGAGAGCGATCGGGGAAACCAAGGATTCAGCGTTTAACCCTTATCATTTGCATCTGTTCAATCAAAGTCAGTGGCGCAAATGCCTGATCTTTGCTAACGGACGCACCGCGACTGAAGACGCGATCGCCGCTCTGCGAGATATTGCCCACGCTAAAGGATTTCCGGATATCTATCACGTTCATCACGGCAGCATCTCAGCCTCCCTGCGAGAAACCGCAGAAACCGCGATGCGAAAACCGGATACTCCAGCCGTGACTGCCGCGACCGTCACCTTTGAGATGGGCATTGATTTGGGACAACTCGATCGTGTCATTCAGCTTGAAGCGCCTGCCTCCGTCGCGAGTTTTTTGCAGCGATTGGGGCGATCGGGCAGACGAGGCGGCGCGGCTGAGATGCGATTTATCTGTGCAGAAGAGCGCCCTACAGGTGAGGAATTGTTGCCCGAACAGGTGCCCTGGCAGCTTTTGCAGTGCATCGCCGTGATTCAGCTTTATCTCGAAGAGAAATGGATTGAGCCGACTCGATTGCTGCGCTATCCGTTCAGTTTGCTCTACCACCAAACAATGAGTGTGTTGGCATCGCAAGGAGAGCTTTCACCCTCGGTGCTGGCTGAACAGGTTCTGACGCTCCCGCCTTTTCAAGCCATTTCACAACCCGATTTTCGGCAGCTATTGCGGCATCTCATCGAGATTGATCAGATTGAGAAAACACCTGAAGGCGGACTGATTATTGGACTGCAAGGAGAAAAGATTGCTCGAAATTTCAAGTTTTATGCGATCTTCCCGGATGCTGAAGATTACGTTGTTAAGCGGGATAGTAAGGCGATCGGGAGCATTGTGGTGCCGCCGAGTGAGGGTGATCTGATCTCGCTTGCGGGGCGGGTATGGGAAGTGTTGGAAGTAGACTCGAAGAAAAAAGTGATTGCGGTGCAAGCCAGCCAAAAGGCAGCAACTTCTAGTTCTTGGCGAGGCAGTGCAGGAGAGATTCATACGCGGGTGCTGCAACGAATGCGGCAAATTCTTTTAGAAACTACGCACTATTCTTATCTGCAAGAGGGCGCACAAAAACGGTTGCAGCTTGCCCGTGAGATGGCACACAATAGCGGATTGTTGAGTCATCCGATCGTGCGGTTAGATAAAGAGCTTTGCTGCATTTTTCCCTGGGCAGGAACCACGGCGTTTCGCACGTTAGAACGCTTTTTGAGGTTCTACTGCAAAGGGGCTTTGGGGCTGAAAAGCATTAAGACTCGATCGCCCTATTTCATCATCGTCAGACTGGGTAAGTGCAAGCTAGAGAGTCTGGAGTCTGAACTGCGATCGTTTGGGGCGGCTTGGAGTGAGTCGCAGCTAGGCAGCAAAACTATCAATACTGATGAATTGCTTGACCCGGATGAAGTCCCCAAACTTCAGAAATATGACGAATTTGTTCCGACTGACTTGCTCCGAAAAAGCTTCATTGTTGATTATTTGAGTCTTCAGGAATTAGGGGAAATTGTTCAATGCTGGTGAAAATGTTTGAATGAATGCAATTGGTCATGCGTTTACCCGATGTCGTGGAGACGTTCTACCGAAACGTCTCTACGTTATTTTTTCTCGCAGCCGATGCCGTCTTTGTCCCGATCGAACCGATGCGGGTCGGGAGCTAACACTTTAAAGTTGCGATAGGGAATGTCTTTGCAGTCTAGGTCAGGCGGCGGGGAAGGAATGCAAACACTGGGATAAGCAGGATCGCAATTCTTCGCCGTAGAAGACAGTGCAGTTAGCAGAAAGGGTGACAATATCAGCGCGGTCAAACCGCAGGTTACAGCAAGCGATTTCATTCGGTCGTCAAAGTTATAAGGGGAGTATCAAAAATATAGCGTACTCTCCGAGGAGGACAACAGGTACTTTTCTTCTTCTTTAAAACAACACAATTCAACCTCTTTACCTGATGTACTGTCCTATAACAAATTCAGTTGAGAAAAAACTTTGGTGAACAATTAGCTCCTACTTATCGATTTAACTATGTCTGATACAGAATATCTGGAATGGTTGGCGATCGGCAAAGATCCAGTTAGAGCGGTGTGGGACAAAGCTTATGAAACAGAGTGATTGGGCTATGGAATCACGATCGACGAGGTTTAACGGGTGGCACCGCTTCTAGATAAGAGAGATTGCTCGATCGCCGAAAAGATTCTCGTCAATTGGGCGCGCAAACAGGTTTGGAGGCGGTTGACTCACAGCGTTTAGAGAGCAGAGAAAACCCTACTCTTAAAGTCGTGAAATCCGCTTATAGGAAGGTTTTTCAGCTTTGCAAGAAAAGCGATAATAGGGACAGAACAAAGATGGAGAAGAGAGATTGTTAAGTTCGATCGTTCCCCCCGTTTCTTCCCCTCAAGCGATTCAAAAAGCGCGTTTGTGGATGCCTGAGCAAGTTCTGTTTACCCCAGCAGCTTTAGATGAGCCTTGGGGTCAGCAAATTCTTTCGCGAGTCAAGGCTTTAAATCTACCTGTCGAAGAGTTGCCTAAAAATCGTCTTACAGGTTTGCGTGGCGAGACTGAGCGCGAAACCTATGCGATTTCTAAGCGCACTCTAGCGGTAGTGAATGCACCACCGAGCAGCTTAAAACTAAGTCCGATTCCGCCATCGGCTGACTGGCAGTTTCACCTAGCTGAGGGGTGTCCGGCTCACTGTCAATATTGTTATCTAGCGGGAAGTCTGTCTGGTCCGCCTGTGATTCGGGCGTTTGCCAATTTGCCTCAGACGTTGCAGAATTTGGGAAACTATGAGCGGCGCGGTAATCCGACTTCGTTTGAGGTGAGTTGCTACACTGACCCGCTCGGCATTGAGCATTTGACGGGCAGTTTAGCAGAGTGCATTCGCTATTTTGGGACTCGTGAGGATGGCTATCTGCGCTGGGTGTCGAAGTTTGATGGCGTAGATGAGTTGCTGGATCTGCCGCACAATGGGCATACTCGCTGTCGATTTAGTGTGAATGCTGCCCCGATTAGCGATCGTCTCGAAGGAGGCACGGCATCGGTTGCCAACCGACTTCAGGCACTGCGGAAGCTGGCGTTGCCCCGTGCACGAGGGGGAGGCGGCTATCCAGTAGGGTTAGTGATTGCGCCGATTATGCCGATCGAGGATTGGGAAGAGCACTATACCAGTCTTTTTGATGCGATTAGCGCGGCATTAGACTTTGAGTGCGATTTGACGTTTGAGCTAATTTCTCATCGCTTTACGCCAGGGTCTAAAGAGGTGTTGCAGTCGTGGTATCCCAATAGCAAGCTAGAAATGGATGAGTCTAAGCGAGTGGTCAAGCGCAATAAGTTTGGTGGCACCAAATATGTCTATGACTCTACCACGATGAAGTCGATGCGCCAGTTTTTTGAAGGGCAGATTCGCGATCGGTTTCCTCAAGCGAAGGTTTTGTATTGGACATAATGTAGAGACGTTCCGGCGGAGCGTCTTGATTAATTATGAGGAGACGTTTCGGTGAAACGTCTCTACAGGGTTAGGTGATGCGGTTTCTGGTTTCTTACTCGATCGGTTCAGACTGCCGTCTAGAATTAGCAACCTATCGCTGGATTAGGCGAGAAGCATTCGATCGAGCCACTCACGCAGCCAAAACTCAGTGTAGAACACTAAAAGCATAATCAACGGAACAACGAGACAGCCGATTAAGAAATCGGTTGCAACAACGGACAGATCTACGTTGAAATAATCTCGCGCCAAAATCACAAAATCGTTATCGATAACGCCACCGATTCCGCCTTCATACATTTCTCGATAGTCAAGATTATGAGCCAGATTCCAGGAAAACTGAACGTCAGCGAACAGCGTAAAGAATCCCAACATACTATAAATAGAGCGATCGCCCGAAGACCGACAAAAGTATCCGCTGATCGATAAATATAAACAAACTGCGATCGCAACCAACTCCATGCCGTGACCCATAAATGTCGAGAGCATCAAATTTATGGATGTTGATAGACAAATACTATAACTGCTGGTGAATATTGCTAGTAACACTAGAATAAATCGATAGCGACGACAGCAGTAAGCAAGAAAAGCGATCGCTAAATAAACGAGACAAATCACAAAGATAGATTGGTCAAAGACTAGCGTTACGCCTCCACCATAGGCGAGATTAACCGTCGGAATTGCAGGACGACCAAACAGCCAGTGAGTTATGGCGTGTCCAATTTCGTGTACCAGAATTAGAAACCCGTGGAATAAAACTCTAAACGGGCTGATAATCGTCAGCGCGATCGCTAAAATGAATCCCGTCAGCAATGCGCTTGAGCCTTTTGAGTCGATAGATCTGATTCGCGATCGAGAACGACTTCCCGAAGTCTGAGGAGGATGAATCGCCGTAGGAGTGAGCGATGCAGAAGATTCTAGAATAAGTGTCTCAGACCAAACGGATCGATTGACTCCATTTACCCGCCCAAATATCTGAACAGATCGAATACGATCGCTCTTGATATCCTGCATTCTGTCTTGAATCAGAGCGATCGCGGTTTCAGAGTCTGGCACCTGATCGGCTTCGAGCAAAATTCGCAGACAGGTTGATTGCAGACTGACTTTCACGGTGATCGCTCGATCTACAAACGTCTGATTGAGTAAGGTTGAGAGTGCCTGCATCTCACCGTTCTTGGCTGATTCTACTAGCTCCCATTCGTTCATCAATTTATCACCATCACATCTTGGCATTAGAATTTCCCTATCTCAGCTTAAAGTACCCGAAAAGGTAGTTTCATTTGTCCGTGATAGTCGCCCTTAGCCCTGATGAAACCCATAGAGTTATTTATTAAGAGGCATTCAAATGGAGATAAGCAACTCCTCTTCTACCCCTCGTGCTAAGAGTCTTTTTCAAAGCAGAACTTTCTGGGGAGCCGTTTTGACGGCGATCGCGTCCATTTCCCCTGCGATCGCTAAAAATGTTTCAGACTATCAGGAGAAAGGGAAAATCGACCCCAACAGCGTCTCTCAGATTGCGGTGGTTTTAGCGACAACAGGGTTAACGATTTTGGGACGACTCGATGCCAGTGCTCCTCTCTATACGCTCAATGAACTGGAACAGGCACGAATTGAAAACGTTTTGAAATCCAGCAGGTATGTTCTGCTAAAACCTAAACAGAATTCGATGTCTAACACAACCGACAGCACTTCAATATCGCTCGGCTCTGCGCCCAACAGATATCGCACTGCTTTTAATGCACTATCGTGATCAATGATGACTCCTTTCCAAAATTGCCCGTTAAAAAAACGGTTGGCTTCATACTCTAACAAGAGGTTGTGTTCTCAATCACGGGTTCTATTTCAAACCGTTTACACTCCTGCTCAAGATAGCGCTTCAAGATAATAGAGATCGTATTATGACTGCCGATCTACTCAACGTTCACTCTACGATCGGCTTTCGCATTGATTTGATTTGTCCTCGCTTGGTTTTATGATCGAGCCGTTTTCTCTGAGAGCTACGGGTCGGTTTCGTGAGTTTACGTGGACGCGGCACGATCACAGCACGGGTGATCAACGATTGCAGCCGTCCCAATGCTTCTTCTCGGTTTTGCTCTTGGCTGCGGTGTTCTTGAGCTTTAATTACCACGATTCCGTCTTGGGTAATGCGATGATCGCTGAGGTTTAACAGCGCTTCTTTATAGCGATCGGGCAGCGATGAAGCCTTAATATCAAATCGCAAATGAATTGCAGTCGCTACCTTATTGACGTTTTGACCACCCGCCCCCTGCGATCGAATCGCATTCATCTCAATCTCGCTGAACGGAATGGTGACGTGTTTGGAGATTTGCAGCATGGTTTGAGGATATAGCTTTACGCAATTTCGTAATGCTATGGTAGCCCACGAACTGATAGGGCTTGCCCATCATCACTTGACGACAAACGTTTGACGACTGAGCGATCGCCCTTCTAACGACATCTGCACCTGCCACATTCCGGGCGAGGTGTTTGCTTTAAGTTGATAAAAACAATAGGTTGTCCAGACCGCTTTTTCGATGAGTTGCGTTTGATAAGTGCTCTGAAGAACCGTTTGCCCGGACGGATCAATCCATTCACACGTCGGACTCAAGCGATTGCCCAACGGGGTATCTTGCAGGGTGACTCGATAAAACACCTTGGGCTTGTTTTGGCGATCGATTTGACCTGCATCAATCTTACTATTCGCAAGGGTAATTCGATTTTGCACGACAGAAATTCGCGCGATTTGCTGTTGATATTGCTGATGTAAAAGTGCTGTATTTGCGATGCCACCTGTGAGGGTGACTGCAATCACTCCGCCAATCAGCCAGTTTCGTTTTTGCTGTCTTAAAAGTGCTTTGCGTCGGTTTAACTGCACGATCGCTTCGTCTAGCAAATCATCAGACCAGTTGAGTTGCAGCAAGATTTGTCTAACTTGTTCTGATGACAACTCGCCCTTACGCTGTCTTGAGAGTTGCCCCACTTCAGCGACAAGTTGAGTGAACTGCGTTTGAGTGAGTGGTGTATCCATATCAATGGGTGCGATCGTGGTTGAACATTGATAACACGCCGATCAAATCTTGCACGAATTTTCCTATTTAAGCCTTACCTGTAGAGATAGCACTGTTGTATTAGTCAGCGTTGCACGTTAAAGCTTGTATTGAATTTAAGAGCTTAAACGAGGGCACAAAGAAGTTATCTCTGCACCCCTGCCGATCGGTAAGTTGATTCAGAGTTAGCGATCGAGCACTTCGCCCATCTCATCCGTCTTCAACAAGATCTCGCCATAGTCAGGAATCCACGCCAGCCAATAGTCTTGAGCATATTGACACAGCAGCCAAGCCTCGTCAAAACTAAAGGCAGTCGGCGGATTCAACACCTTCACCCACATCGAAGGCGCAAGTTTGGGTAAGCGAGATTGCCCCCGTCTTTGCAAGATTTCCCACGCTAGAGAACTCATCGTTTCGTCTTGAGGCGTAACTGATGGAATAGAACAAAAGTTAGTTTGAAACATAGTGAATCCTCTGAAGCGAAAAAGCGATGTAATGGTTGGTCTTAAAACTGCTGTGCAGATAATGCAGTAATCAATAGTTCTGTAGTCTATGCTACAGTTTTTTACTCTAAAAATCCTTCTTTGTCGTAGAAATTTACGAAGTTTTACGTTTTGAGGAGGAGAACGATCGTTCTTTACTCTTCCCACGATTCAATCTCCTGGTGTAGCTAAATCGAATTGCTATACGATCGAGTCTCCTTTACCTCAACCCTTCCCTATGTCTGCTGTCGCTGCATCAAATCCTCTGCAACGCCTTCTGCGCTATAGTCGCCCTCACCGTGCTCAAGTGTGGCAAGCCAGTTTTTGCTCAGTCTTAAACAAAATCTTTGACTTGGCACCGCCCTATCTGATTGGCATGGCAGTTGACGTTGTGGTCAAACGAGAGTCATCTTGGATATCAAAAGTTGGTGTCACCAGCATCATCGGGCAATTGGCGGTGTTGTCAGTGCTGACATTCTTAATCTGGAGCCTAGAATCGCTGTTTGAATATGCCTACGATCGGCTCTGGCGCAATCTGGCACAAACCTTGCAGCATGAGCTTCGACTCAGTGCCTACAGCCATTTGCAGGAGCTAGAACTGAGCTTTTTTGAAGAGCAAAGCACCGGAACGCTGTTATCCATTCTCAATGATGACATTAATCAATTAGAACGGTTTCTCGATAGCGGTGCCAATGAGATTCTGCAATTCGTCACTACGTTCGTATTCGTCGGCGGTACATTTTTGTTGTTAGCACCTGGAGTTTCGTGGTTTGCAATGTTGCCGATTCCATTCATTTTGTGGGGTTCGATCGCGTTTCAAAAACGTCTAGCCCCTCGATATGCGGATGTGCGACAAAAAGCTAGTTTGATTAACAGTCGATTAGCCAACAATTTATCGGGCATTGCTACGATCAAGAGTTTTACGGCTGAAGACTATGAGCGCGATCGCGTTGCTGTCGAGAGCCAAGCTTATCGTTCTAGCAATCGTCGAGCCATTGCATTAAGCGCTGCGTTTGTCCCGTTAATTCGCATTATTATTCTAGTTGGCTTTACCGCAACCCTCTTTTTAGGTGGCATCGAAGCGGCAAACGGTCGGCTCTCAGTCGGCACTTATGGATTTATGGTGTTCATCATTCAGCGACTGCTGTGGCCCTTTACCCGCTTGGGGCAGACGATGGATCAATATCAGCGAGCGATGGCATCGATTAATCGGGTGATGAATTTGCTGGATACTCCGATCGCCATCCCAACGGGCGATCGTTCATTGCCGATTCATCAAGTGCGCGGTGAAGTCACTCTTGACCACATCACCTTTGCCTATCAGGGTCGCGGTCACGCACTAGAAAATTTATCGCTCCACATTCCTGCCGGACAAACGATCGGAGTGGTGGGCGCAACTGGGTCAGGAAAAAGCACGCTGGTTAAGTTGCTGCTGCGATTTTATGAGATTCAGCAGGGGCAAATTTTGCTCGACGGCATTGACATTCGTGAACTGCGGCTGCGTGATCTGCGTCGCTGCATCGGTTGGGTGAGTCAAGAAGTCTTTCTCTTTCACGGCACCGTTGCTGACAATATTGCCTATGGCAGTTTTGAGGTGACGCGATCAGAAGTGATGCGATCGGCAAAACTCGCAGAAGCACACGAATTCATTCACGCATTGCCCGACGGATACGACACGATTATTGGCGAACGCGGTCAAAAACTATCGGGTGGACAACGCCAAAGACTCGCGATCGCCCGTGCCATACTCAAAGATCCTCCAATCCTAATTTTAGATGAAGCCACGTCTGCGGTGGATAACGAAACTGAGGCGGCAATTCAGCGATCGCTAGAATACATCACTCAAAATCGCACTACGATCGCGATCGCCCATCGCTTATCCACAATTCGTCACGCCCACCGAATTTATGTCATGGATCACGGGCGCATGGTCGAGCAAGGCACTCACGAGACGCTGTTAAAGCAAGACGGAATTTATGCGGCACTCTGGCGGCTGCAATCTGGGATCTCAAAGTCTAGAAGTTTGAGTTAAGGCTCGATCGAGTGTTCTTGCAGCACTTCTAAGGCAACGACTTTGAGAGCCGCCTCGTGAGTGGCAGACAGCACGATCGGCGGTGCAACTCCAGAGTCGAGGGCTTCTTTCCAACGAGACACGCAGAGACACCAATGGTCTCCTGGCTTTAAACCTGGGAAATCATACATCGGCATCGGCGTGCTCAAGTCGTTGCCCTGTAGCTGAGTGTAGGTGAGAAACTCTTCGGTGACTTGGGCACAAACGACGTGAGTTCCGACATCCTGCGTCCCCGTTTCGCAGCAGCCATTGCGAAAAAATCCAGTCATCGGAGACGTGCTGCAAGTCTCTAGCGGTTTCCCTAATACATTCTTTGCGTCTGTCATCACCAAGGCTCCTAATGTCTAAGTGGGAAAGTTTTGGATTCATTCACTCAAAGATCTTAAACCGAGTGCTTTATCGATCGCCACACCCGATGCTAACCTACCCACCTCAAGGATCGCGAATTAAATAAAGTCGTTCATTGCAAAACGAAGTTGCTCTCCTCACGAAGTGGGGCGAAGTCCTCGCCTAACCCTTCTCCCTAAGGAGAGGGTTAGGATGAGGGAGAATTTAGTTTGATTTAATCCACGATCTTAAGGAGTAATCTCCAAAGGACTCTTCAGCTTCAAATTCACATCCGTCCCCTTTTTGAGAACAACTTCGCCCCCCGGACTCGACAACACAAACGCTGTCGCCGCTGCCCCACCTGCCAAGCCACCATGCTTAAATTTGGTTCTATCTCCCAAAAACTTACCCGCAACGGCTCCGCCCAAAATAACACCGGCATTTTGCAAAAACTTGCCTTTTGTTTTGCTTTCGACTTGCGTGTTTACCAGCGTGGCATCGATCGGATATTGACTCCCATCTTTGAGCACAACTTTATCCAATACGAGGTGCAAACTCGCTTTCTTGCCCTTCTGTGCCTTTACCACGTCTTCTAAATGCCCTTCGATCGTCGCGTCTTTAAGTGAACCATTTTTGCCCTTGAGCGTAAATGGCTCCTGATCGCGATTTTTTCCCGTCGAGATGTCTTGCTGAAGGTCAGTGTTAATGGTCGTTCCTGCCGCGATCGCAGTAGAGTTTGCAGTCGTGGTTTTGCTGCCATCCGTTGACATGGCGGTGTCATTTGATTTGCTACACGCGATCGTGCTGCTCAACAACATTGCACTCAACAAGAGAGACACATACTTTTTCATGGTGATCCAATTCGGTCAATTTAACAGAACCCCACTACAATAAAGCTCTCTGCACACGGCAACTCAATTATTCTTTGATGTTTTGTAAATAATTAAAAGCCCCAAGTGCTCAGGAGCTTAGGGCTTCATTCATGCTAAACGCATTCTTTCAGAGAGGAGAGTTCAACAACAACCTGACGCATTTGCTGTTGTATCTAAACTAGCAGTCTCGCCTCTTAAATGAGCCAGTCTAAAGACTAGATGCCGTCTCACTCCAAAGTAGGAAGATAAACGAAAACTTTCGAACCATTCGCTAGGTTGCTAAATTTCTTGCAAAAGTCCGAAGATGCCCTCATCCCCCAACCCCTTCTCCCAAGCTTGGGAGAAGGGGAGCCAGATTTCAAAGTCCCTCTCCTAAGCTGGGGAGAGGGATTTAGGGTGAGGGCAGGGACTTTTGCAAGAGGTCTATTAAACTGCGGATGATGACTTCTGTCGATCGTCCCTTTGCAACACTCATTCAACCCTTGGATCTGTCGTCCTAATTCGTAGTAATCATCACAGTATTTTATTCTTGTTCTGATCATAGTATCCGGTATACGGTAGTAGAGATACAGGTTTCTCGGTTTGCGCTCACAGCAGAAAGGAGTCGGGGATGGATGACCTCAAGGTTGTAATCGTTGGATCGGGAATGGGCGGTTTAGCGACAGGAATTGCGCTTCGTCAGGTGGGCTATCAGGTCGAAATCTACGATCGAGTCAGCGAGCTACGACCTGCCGGGGCTGGAATTTCTCTCTGGTCAAATGGGGTTAAGGTGCTAAATCGTCTGGGTCTAGGCAAAGCGATCGCCCAAATCGGCGGACAGATGGATCGGATGCAATACTATAGCCACACCGGAGAGCTATTAACCGACGTAAGTCTGGCTCCTCTGGTGCAAAAAGTGGGGCAGCGCCCTTATCCAGTCGCTCGAACTGATCTACAGAATATGCTGTTAGACGAGTTTGGGGCTGAGAAGGTGCATCTCAACTGTAAATGTTCTGGAATTGAGCAAACTCAGGATGGAGTCACTGCCCACTTTGAAGACGGACGCACTGCAACGGGCGATATTCTCATTGGAGCCGATGGCACTCACTCGATCGTGCGTCAACACGTTTTAGGGCACGCCACCGATCGCCACTATGTCGGCTATGTCAACTGGAATGGACTTGTGCAAATCAGCGAGGATTTAGCCCCAGCAGATAGCTGGGCGATCTATGTGGGTGAACATAAGCGCGTCTCGATGATGCCTGTGGGAGAGGGGCGATTTTATTTCTTTTTTGATGTGCCGATTCCCAAAGGGTCTGTGAGCACTCAAGACAGCTATAGAGACGAGTTGACGAGCTTTTTTAAGGGCTGGGCTGACCCAGTGCAAACGCTGATTGGGCGACTCGACCCGTTGAAGACCAATCGAGTTGAGATTCACGATATCGAGCCGTTAGAACGGTTCGTCAAAGGTCGCGTGGCGCTGCTAGGAGACGCGGCACACAGCACGGCTCCTGATTTAGGGCAGGGAGGCTGCCAAGCGATCGAGGATGCTGAAGTCTTGACGCGATATCTGAGTTCGACGACGATCGGGGTTGAAGATGCGCTACAGCGATATGAGTCAGAAAGGCTGGGACGAACGGCTGATATTGTGCTGAGAGCACGAAAGCGATCGCACATGACCCACGGGAAAGATCCTGAAAAAACGCGGCAGTGGTATGAACAGCTAAAGCAAGACGATGGCAGTGATATCATCAATGCGATTTCTAATACAATCTTGGCGGGACCGTTACATTAAATGAGACGAGCAGATGGGTAAACTCACCACTCATGTTTTAGATACCGCACACGGGTGTCCGGCGGCTGATTTAACGATCGAGCTTTTTGCAATCGATTTGGCATCACAAAAGGTATTGCTGAAAACGATCGTCACGAATGCTGACGGACGCACAGACTCTCCGCTGCTGACAGATGCCGAACTGAAGATCGGCGTTTACGAACTTGTGTTTTCAGTCGGATCTTATTTCGCTCAGTTTGAGGGAGGTCAGGCAGTGCCATTTCTCGATCGGGTTCCCATTCAGTTTGGCATTTCAGATCTGACGGCTCACTATCATGTCCCATTGCTGACATCGCCTTGGGCTTACAGTACTTATCGAGGAAGTTGAATGGGTTACTCGATCGCGCAACTGAATCAGATGAGCCAATCGGAATTTGTTGAACGGTTGGGGGCTGTGTTTGAAGAGACTCCGACGATCGCGCAACAAGTGTGGGAGCAGCGCCCGTTTGCGGATGTGGATAATTTGCATCAAAAAATGACTGCGATCGTAAAACTGATGAGCCAAACAGACCAGCTCCGGCTCATTCGCGCTCACCCTGATTTGGGCAGCAAAGCAAAAATGGCAGAGGCTTCGGTGCAAGAGCAGTCAGGGGTTGGATTAGATCGATTGAGTTCTCAAGAATATGCTCGGTTTCAATCTCTCAATCAAGCTTATAAAGATAAGTTTGGGTTCCCATTTATCATTGCAGTTAAAAATCACAGCAAATCTAGTGTTCTATATACGTTCGATCAGCGGTTAAAGAATTCGTTGTCCGCAGAAATCACGCAAGCGTTGATCGAAATTTCGACGATCGCTCACTTTAGGCTAATCAGTCTAATCGAGTCGTCGTCTTAATTTTCTATCACGGCTCAATATAAGGAGCGATATCCATCTCATCTATCCAGAAAGGTATCCTCTGCTACAAAGTTCAAAGTTTTCGGCTTTTATACTGAATCCTGTATACGCCAAAAGGAACCAGCGTGAGCTATTTTCAAGAATCTTTCGATCGAGGCGTTAGTCGCCGCAAATTCATCCAATATGGTTCGCTCGCATTAGGCAGCGGGATTGTAGCTGCCTGCTCAAATGGGGGAGGTTCTTCAACCATGAGTTCTCCTGGCGCGTCCCCCGTTGCGAGTGCTGGCAAGCTCGATAAAGTCACCATGAGCACCAACTGGTTTGCAGAAGCCGAGCATGGCGGCTTTTATCAAGCCGTTGCTAAAGGCATTTACAAAGATCACGGGCTAGACGTGACGCTTAAAATGGGCGGACCTCAAGTCAACGGCACTCAGCTTTTGATGGGCAATGCGATCGACTTTTATATGGGCTATGGAGCCGACGCGATCGTCTCGGTTGAGTCGGGCATTCCCAAAGTCACTGTTGCAGCAATGTTCCAGAAAGACCCGCAGGTGTTGATTGCTCACCCAGATGTTGGGGTCAAAGATTTGGCTGATCTCAAGGGCAAACCCATTTTGATGTCTACTCAGGCATACACCACTTATTGGCCTTATTTGAAGTCGAAATACGGCTTTACTGACGACCAAAAGCGTAACTATAACTTCAACCCTGGTCCCTTTTTAGCCGACAAGAACGTTGCTCAACAGGGCTATGTTTCGTCTGAACCCAACATCATCAGAAAGGTTGGAAAAATTGAGCCAGTCGTGTTCTTGCTGGCAGACTCTGGCTATGCGCCTTATGCCACCACAATCGAGACCAGAAAAGAGCTAGTTGAGAAAAATCCTGATCTGGTACAGCGCTTTGTCGATGCGTCGATTATAGGTTGGTATAGCTACCTCAAAGATCCGGCTCCGGGCGATGCTTTGATTAAGAAAGACAATCCTGAAATGACGGATGAGCAGCTTGCCTATGCGCGATCGACGTTTGACAAATATAAGATTGTGAATGGCGGAGATGCTGAGGCGAAAGGCATTGGGGCAATGACCGATGAGCGTTGGAAAACGTTTTTTGACTCGATGGTGACGGCTGGTGCATTCAAAGCAGGAACCGATTTTAAGCAGGCATATACGTTGAAGTTTGTGAACAAAGGACCGCAGGCTTATCAAGCTTAGGAATGGGGAAATTTGTTGACCATGACTACCCAAATTCCGGTGATTGATTTTGCCCCCTTTCTTGAGGGAAACGCGACTGAAAAACAAGCCGTTGTCGAGCAGATCTATGCCGCCTGTCATGAGGTTGGCTTTATGTACTTGCGGAACATCGGCATTCCTGAATCGCTCCTAGCGAATCTGCTCGATCAGTCCAAACAGTTCTTTAATCTGCCGATCGAGGTGAAGGAACAACTGGCTCGATCGAGCGAGACAAACTGTGGCTATGTCGGATTGCAAAAAGAGCGGCTGAATCCCAAAAATCCTTGGGATTTGAAGGAAGCGTTCAACATGGGCATCCAGTCGGTTTGGCTACCGCATCAAGAGGCGTTTCGCGACGTAGTGACAGAGTTTTATCGACTTTGTACCACAGAAGTTGCCCCCAACATTTTGCGGGCATTTGCGATCGCCCTTCATCAACCTGAAGCATTCTTTGCCGATAAGCACAGCCGCCATTATTTCCTGCGAATGCTGCACTATCCTCCCGTCAATCAGACTCCTCAACCAGGGCAACTTCGGGCAGGAGAACACACCGACTACGGCAGCATCACACTATTGCTGCAAGATCGCGTCGGTGGATTAGAAGTGCAAACTCGTCAGGGAGATTGGGTTGCCGCTCCTCCAATTGAGGATACGATTGTAGTCAATGTTGGCGATGCCATGCAGCGTTGGACCAACGATCAGTTAAGCTCAACGCCTCATCGGGTTGCCGTTCCATTAGGAGCAGATAGCCAGCGATCGCGCTATGCGATCGCGCTGTTCTGTGACCCCGATCCCGAAGTCGAGATTGCCTGTTTAGACTCCTCCGATCGTGTCCCCCAATATCCGCCCATCTTGGCAGGAGAGTATCTCGCGAGTCGGTTAGCCGCCACTTATTAACAGTCCACCTTCACAAACCCCGATCGCCATGACTCCTACGATTACGCTCAGTCACATCAACAAGGTCTATGCAAATGGCACCGTTGCCTTGCAGGACATGAATTTAGAAATCGGTGCGTCACAGTTTGTTAGTCTGGTCGGTCCGTCTGGCTGCGGCAAAAGCACGGCACTGCGGATCATTGCAGGGCTGGGGCAAATGAGTTCGGGGCAACTGGAGTGGAGGCAAGGACGAACGCCTAAACTTGCCTATGTGTTTCAGGAAGCGGCGCTAATGCCCTGGGCAACGGTGCAGGACAATGTGCGGCTGCCGTTAACGCTGGCAAAAATGCCCAAGCGAGAGGCAATGGCAGCGGTTGAGGAATCGATCGCGATGGTCGGTCTACAAGGATTTGAGAAATGCTATCCGCGTGAGCTGTCGGGCGGCATGAAAATGCGGGTGTCGATCGCGCGGGCGTTAGTGACTAAGCCGGATGTGCTGCTGATGGATGAACCTTTTGCGGCATTAGATGAGATGACTCGCAGCCGTCTCAATAGCGACCTCTTGTCGCTGTGGAGTCAACTGCGCTGGACAGTGATTTTTGTGACTCACAACATTTATGAGTCGGTTTATTTATCTCAGCGCGTCGTAGTTATGGCGGCGCGTCCCGGTCGAGTGGTCGCAGATGTAGCGATCAATGCGCCTTACCCCCGCGACGAAGAGTTTCGGACATCGCTCGACTACAACCACTACTGCCGAGATGTGTCTCACCACCTCGCGGAAGCGTCTCTTAAAGGAAGCGATCGCGACCTGCAAATCGTCACTCTCTAAAGGAACTGAATCATGATGTTTTGGCGACAATTGGCGGTCTTGATGGTGGAGCTACAAAACCTTTTGCGAATGGGTCAAATCAACCCTCCTGCGTCTATCAATCTTTTTAGTAATCTGTCGGGCAAAGTGAGTCGCTCGACTGGGAGCAGAACCCGATCGCGCGAGATTTCTCCGCCAAAATTTCGACCTTCTTTAATCAGACGGGTTCTCTCACCCGACATCTTAGCTCCAGGGGCGGTGGGAGTGTTGGCGATCGCGGCATGGGAAATTTTTGTTCATGTGACAAATATGCCGCCTTACCTGCTGCCGGGACCGATTCTAGTCTTTCAGACGTTAATTAGCTCATGGGGCGAACTGTTTCCGTCCTTGTTAGTCACCTTAAAAGTGACGTTAATTGCATTTATCACCGCCGCCATCTCAGGGCTGTTAATTTCAGTTCTGTTCACCCAAAGCAAATGGATTGAACGAAGTTTCTTTCCCTACGCGGTGATTTTGCAGACCACTCCGATCGTAGCGATCGCACCGCTGATCATCATGTGGTTAAAAAATGACACGTTTCTAGCGTTAATTGTTTGTGCGTGGATTGTGGCGTTTTTCCCAATCGTCTCGAATACTACGCTCGGTCTAAACAGCGTTGACCATAATTTGATCAACCTATTCCACTTGTATCGGGCTTCCCGTTGGCAAACCTTAATTTATTTGCGGTTGCCGAGTGCAATGCCCTATTTCTTAGGTGGCTTAAAAATTAGCGGCGGGTTAGCGCTGATTGGGGCAGTCGTTGCAGAATTTGTGGCTGGCACTGGAGGCTCTCAGTCAGGGTTAGCGTATCAGATTTTGATGGCCGGCTATAATCTGCAAATTCCTCGAATGTTTGCTGCCCTGTTCATGATTACGATAATGGGTGTGTTGATCTTCGCGTGTCTAACTTGGTTGTCTGATTTCTTGCTAAAAGAATGGCACGAGAGTGCAATTAAGCGTGAGAATTGAGTCAAACGTTAAGGACGGGCAAGGGGCTTAAGCCCCTTGTTTAGGACGCTCTTCACCTACGAACTGCGATCGTGTAAGACGGTCTTTGCTTTTCTTCTCGCTGCGTTTTCACTAGACGGAAGTCTTCGTCCACGTAAAGATGCTCAAATTTAGGCGATGCCAGGTAAGTTTTCTCAAACTTTTTGACGGTGTTTCGATCTAGATTTTGCAGCTTTAACTCTTGAGGCAGATCCGCTTTTTTGGCATCAAGTCGTGCATCTACAACCGTTGTAAACCAGTCTTCTGCTTTGTCGATCGTCAATGCACTACTCCGTCGTCTAAACGCCTGCTCAATGCCGACATTTTGAATGCACCATTGACCATCTTGAACGGCAAATGTTTGCAGCACCATAAAGTCATAAGCGATCAGAAGCGATGAGAACTTCTGCAAAAGATTAGACTGGTTTCCGGGTGCATAGCGGGCAATGTTTCCGTAATAGCCTCTGTTACCAAAGATTTGATAAGACTGATTATGGATGCGTCCTGGCAGACTGTCGTGAAAGGGAATCGTTGACCAAACAGGCGACCACACGCCTAATACTACTGCAATTTGGTCTCCAACGACAGCGTAAGGATTGCGCCGACTTAGCTCATCGAAGTAAGGCGTTAAGTCAGTCTTATAAAACAATACTTTGTCTTTGAGCGAGTCAGTATCTCGGTCTTTCGTCAGGGCTAAAACTTCGCGTTTAAGGTCTTCTGTCTTCCAGCTACTGAGTCTACTAGAATCTAAAACAACGCTAGCCATCACCTTACGCTCCAAATTTCAAAGAGGACAAAATAGAAGGATAAAAATCAAGTTGAAGTAAGAAAAATTTACAAAATCTTATCATCCAAATCTACTGCGATCGTCCCAACTTCTTCTCTGTCAGAGGTTGAATCAGTCTGATTAACCCGCTCCACTTTAAGAGATGTTTCACAAGCAGAAAGACCTACCGATCGACAGAGGTGCTTTTAGAGCGCGTCTAGGACAGGTTATAGAAACTCGTCTCTCACGATTTGAGATGTGCCGTTAATCGAACTATAGTCTGCGCTTAATATCGCGACGGTAGACTGTACGTCGATTCAACCATTCAGAGATTCCACTTCGATGAACACTAACCAATGGAGAGAGTTTAGCTTCTCTCCAATTCTTCAGCGCATCTTCCGATGTCCTTCTACGGTTCTCAGGGCGTTGTCAGTGTTTTTAGTCGCAGTCTATTGAGACGTTTGTTCGCATTCGCGTTCGTGACTTTTTTGTTGGTCACTATGATTCACTCCGCGATCGCTCACAGTGTTACTACCCGATCGCAGGTTGTGTTAATTTCACTCGATGGCGCAACGCCTCGCATCATTGACGAATATTTAGCAAATAGAGTTCTCAATCGTCGCACGGGGTTAGGACTGCTGCAAAGCCGAGGCGTTTCTGCACAGCGCAATATAACCTGCAATCCATCGTTGACGGCTGCCTGTCACACCACCCTTAATTCTGGATCTACGACTGCCTGACATGATGTCGTTTCCAATACTTTTCACCTGGTTGCTAGTTTGTTTAGGCAGAACGTGAGCGGGTTTGCGGCTCCGATCGGAGGTTATTCAATAGACGCAAATGGTGTGACCGAAAGTGCCAACCCAACGGCTGAACCGATTTGGATTAAGCTCAGACAAAACGGAAAAAAAGTGGTTGCTGCTACCTTTCCTGGAGCCGATGGCGCAAACATCCGACTCTCTAATGCCGTGGGTAGCCCGATCGTCCAATCTGCCAAAGTGCGAACGGTCGATTACACGGTGCCGTTTGGCGGATTTGCGGAGCTATTAGCCAAGGGGTTTAGCCTCAGTGCCGGAGACTTCACTGCTGCCCCGACTCAGACCACTGATCAACTGACTGCCGCAGGTCAAATATCCTATAGTCCAGTGCTGCAAAAAACGAGCGTGCTGGAGCAATTTACCGTTGGCGGCGTAAATTATGACCTGCACGTTGCGGCACTTGATACGAGCAATGATCGCAAACCAATTACGATACGCTGGTCTTTTTTGATGCAAAAAGTGGGATTCGATCGGGAGGCACTTTGCCCTCGACAGGTTCGGCATTTGTCAAAGCCAAGCGCAAAAAGTCGAGCTTGTTCTATCTAGAAGGCAGTTCTAATAAAGCCGGAACTGCGTTCTATTGAAGTGGACCCCCAGAAGCCAAACATGAGTGCAATCTTTTTTGCAGCGGGTCCCGACATCGATCGCAGAACGTTTAAGCAGGTTCGCAATATTGATGTAGTGCCGACGATCAATCGTTTGTTAGGAGTTAAATCAGCTTCAACCGTTGAGGGGAGGGCTTTAAAGCTTAAGGACTGAGCGATCGAGTCCTGATTTTCGCTAAGGATCGTAGATTAAATAACTCCGGGAATTGTACAGTCTAGGATTATTGAGATCTTGCACCAGTTTTTTTGCTGCGATCGCGTCCCGTCCCGGACTAAAGTCGGGGCTAATGGTGCGAAGTCCGTTTTAACGGACTGAATGCCTCAAGTTCTCTCCCAGTCCCCCTGAGTGGACTTTGTTCTGTTAGCCCCGACTTCCAGTCCGGGGCGGGTTTGAGCCATGAACGACACGACTAAAATCGGCTGATTGTGGTAGGTGCAAGATGTGAGATAAAGTACGGTTGCTAACCTTAAAGCGATCGTGACTTCCATTCAAGCCGAAATTAGTTTTGCTGAAGCGATCGTGACTTCTGTTCAAACGGAAGTTACTTTCATTCAAGCGGAAGTTAGTTTTGCTGAAGCAGTTGTGACTTCCATTCGAGCGATCGTGACTTGCGCTCAAGCTGAAGTTAGGATTGCTCAAGGCTTTGCTGCTTCTATTAAAGTTAAAGTCTTGCACCAATGGCAATGCACTACCTTCAATTGGGTTGTTCATCCACGACGGTCGCTACAAGCAGGTGTCACTCACACTAGACCTCTTGCAAAAGTCCGAAGATGCCCTCAACCCCCCAACCCTACTCCCCAGCTGGGGAGAAGGGGAGCCAGATTTCAAAGTCCCTCTCCCACACTTGGGAGAGGGATTTAGGGTGAGGGCAGGGACTTTTGCAAGAGGTCTACTCGTCAAACTGCAATCAGGGAGCCGCATTTCCTAAAAGAGGTCATCAACGACTCCCAGACTTTTTACAAGACCTCCTGCGCGAATACTTCGCCCTCACCCTAGCCCTTTCCCCAAGGAGAGGGAACAAGAGGTTCTAGCTCCCTTCTCCTTGGGGAGAAGAGTTGGCGAGGGCTTCGCCCCACTTCGTGAGGAGGGCTGTCCAGATTTATGCGGGAGGTCTACAGTTAAATGGTGGTTTTGTCGTGCAATTCCTCCACTTGAATCAGGGAACCATTGCCCAGGACGATATTGAACTTTGCTAAAGAACGCTCAATTTGATATCCCGGCAACACGCGAACAATCTGATACTCAGTCGTTAAATCACTCGTGCCGTCCCATTTGAGCAATGCCAGTTGATTGGGCGCAATTTCACTCAGTTGTGAAACAAAGTCCTCAATGGAATCACTAACATTCGGGAGAATGCCAGACGACATGAAGATATAACGCTCTTGTAAATCCAACGTGACACTGACTCGATAACGTTTTTCCGTCGAGCAACTCAACTCAACGGTGAACGAAATCGAGTTGGGCACGATCGTCCTAACTCCCATAGTTTTTGTCCTCTCGATTAATTCAAAGAGGACAAAAACATGGATGTCTCAGATATTCCGTATGGGTGAAAACTGTATGCGGGATCTTGATTCCAGCCTTTCAAGATCCCATCGCAAAGCTGACGGTGTACAATCATG
>JBBQYE010000008.1:0-26910 GCA_038208945.1 Leptolyngbyales cyanobacterium
ATCGGGGGATTCCTCCACTACTTCTATCTGCCCCGATGCCATAATGCGCTGGTCATTTTCCATCACTCTGGCAGCATCTTCAGGCGATGGATAGAGATCGCTATCGTAACGACCAATTACCTCAGCAGCTGTTTTGTCCAGTGCAGCAAGGGTCGCTGGATTGGCATAAATATTCCGTCCTTGCCGATCTTTGACAAAAATTGGTGTGGGGGCAGACTCATTGATCACATCCAAAATGGCATTCTTTTGCCGCAACTCTTCTTCAGTGCGTTTCCGCTCTGTGACATCCCGCGCAGTCGATAAAATCTGGACGACTTGTCCCGCCCCATCCCAAACTGGCGTGACCACCACATCCCACCATTTGGGTTTGACTTTGAACGTGGGACAAAAGCCCTGAAATTTGCCGATTTCGCCAGATTTCGCTACTGTAAATGCCGCTTCTGCCGATTGCCGATGTTCACCTTCCCAGAAACAGAGCCACTCTGAATTGAGGTGAGGAGTCAGGTCGTCAATCTCTAGCAGACCCATACCACCCGCATTCATGTATAAGAGTTGTGCGTTCAAGTCAAGAACTTTGATGCAGTCACTGCTGCTTTCTAAAACGCGGTTCTTAAACTCTTCGCTTTGCTGTAAGGCTTCTTTTGCCCGGATGCGATCGGTAATATCGATGCCGGAGGGAATCAGAAACTCAACGTCTCCTGAATCGTGCAATAGAGGCGCTAAGCAAAAATCAATGACCATAAACTGGTCTTCCGCTAGGCGAATTTGCACGTCATAGCGAACCGTTTCTCCAGCCGCCGCTTGGCGAATCGCTGCCCAGAGTTGCGCTTGAATCTCTGGATCGTAAGCCCACCAGTAGGCATCGGGAAAGGGTTTTCCCAAAACATCTGCCGCAGACAGCGAAGCGGCTTCTAAAGCAGTGCGATTGGCTTCAATAAGCGTGCCGTCTGGGGTCATCATGCCTACAAAACTAAACAAGTTATCGAGGACTCGACGCACCTGAGATTCACTCTGACGCACTTCGACTTCTGAGCGTTTGCGATCGGTAATATCCAGATCAATCCCAGACATGCGGAGGGGCTGACCGCTGGCATCGTGAAATACTTTCCCCTGGCTTAATGCCCAGCGGGTCGTGCCATTCGGGTAGAGAACTTGAAATTCAATGTCGTAGTCTGCGCCAGTGGTGACAGCAGCACTAATCGCTTCTAGAACGCGATCGCGATCGTCGGGGTGCAGCCGAGCTACAAACTGATCGTAGGAGCCATCAAATTCCCCAGGAGCCAACCCAAACAGGGCTTCCATATTGGGCGACCAACTAATGTAGTTCGTCAAAATATCCCAGTCCCAGGTCGCCACCCGAGCGGCTTCCAGCGCCAGCCGGAGTTTTTCGTCTTGGTCGCGCAACAGGTTCTCGGTACGTCTCCGCTCCGCGAGTTCGTCTTGGGCTTGTTGATAAAGCTCTGCCTGCCGAATGGCAGTGCTGACCTGTGTGGACAACTGCTGAAGTAAATCAACCTCCAACGATCGCCACTGACGAGGGGCAGCGCAGTGATGAGCAATCAGCACACCCCAAAACTGATCGTCGTGCAAAATGGGCACCACTAGATTTGCTCTTACTTGAAGCCCAGCTAAGAGTTGGACGTGGCACGGATCGATGCTGCCATCATAAATATCGGCTTTGACAGTCACTCTTCCTTGACGCTGGAGAGTGACATAGCTCTCGGCAAAGCAGGGATCAGAGGTCGGGTCTGCCAGAATCAATCGCCACTCTGCGCCCACAGATTCTGCGACCACCCTGCCGTCGCCATCTGACTCTACCTGGAACACAACCACGCGATCGGTCTGAAGAAATTGCCGCACTTCTGTAACAGTGGTCTGCAAAATCTCGTTTAAGTCTAGAGATCGAGATACTTTCTGAGCAATCTGGGCGATGACGCGCTCTTGATCGATGCACTCTTGGAGTTGAGTTTGCAACTGCACCGTTTTAATCGTTGCATCCAACGCCAGCTTCAGACCCTCCGGCGTAATTTGTTCTTTAACCAGATAATCTTGTGCGCCCGCTTTAATCGCTTGGACGGCGATCGTTTCGTTTCCAACGCCTGTCACCATCACGATCGGGAGCGACTTCTGAGTTTGCAGGGCAGCAAGAAATTCTAGCCCATTCAGGTCGGGCAGTCGATAATCGAGCAACACGGCATCGGGCGGGTGCTGGTGCCAAAGATTCAATCCTTCTTCGCCTAGACTTGCCTCTACGATCGTGTAAGCATAGTCGCGATCGTGCAGCAAATATCGTCGGTACATCTCGCGGTCTTTTGGGCTATCGTCCACAATCAAGACGGTGCGATGAAGTTGAGTGTTCATTAGCGTGACTCTACTACATCAGTAGGAAGAACCATAGTATCAAACCAGCAGTCGATCAAAATTTGAATACTACGCTTGAATCGAGAAAAATCCATCGGTCTGACAATATGGCTGTTAACACCCTGTCCATAACAGGCTTCAATATTTTTGGGGCTGTTGGAAGTCGTAAAGACAACGACCGGAATTAACTTGAGAGTCTTATCTTGTTTGATCTTTCGCAACATTTCGCGTCTGTCCGTTCCGGGCAGGTTGAGATCGAGCAAAATCAGCCCTGGACATGGAGCGCTTTGGGGAGCGGCGTAGCGACTTGTGCGGTAGAGAAATGCCAGCGCTTAGTCTCCATCCACACAGCGGTAGATCGGGATCGTCAACGGCGATCGACAAACATAGCGTTGGAGTGCTTCAAAATCTTCATTGCTGTCTTCGATGACCCATAAGAGCGGGGGTTGCTCGATCGCGATCACGGATGCTTCACTCATGATTGCCCTCTTGCTGCCAGCGTGAAGTAAAACGTGCTGCCTTCACCGATTGTTGATTCTACCCAAATTTTTCCTCCATGTCGATCGACCATCTTTTGCACAATTGTCAGCCCTGCCCCTGTTCCGCCGCCATACTGGTCTTGAGCGTGTAGTCGCTTGAAGATCTGAAACACCCGTTCTAATAGTCTAAGTCTTCATAATCTTCTTTATGGGTCAGTTCGACTGACATCACCTGCCCCACAAACTCACAAACCGTTCGCACACTATAAGGCACATAGCGAGGGGTCGAATGATGATAGGCGATCAGACCCCACAAGTAATCGTGCCTTTAACCCGCTGGTAAAACTCAAAAAAATATGCCCTCTGGCTTTTCTGTTTGAGTTCTAGTTCCAAAACAATCAGCGCCTTCTGGCGATGCACCATGCCATCAAACCGCAACCGTTTGGTTGTACGTTTAATAGAATATCCAACGGATTCACATGCTCAAAGTCTTCGCTCAAACAAAGTCCGGCTCTTGCAAAACCAAAAGTACACCCTGCGGCTGAATCAGTCCTGGAATGTGAATCGGTTCGCGATCGCAATTGGTCAAATCAACAGCTTGATGGATTATGAATGATGATAGGTATGAGACAAAAGCCCAAAAGCCGGAAATAAAAAGGGGCATACAAATGCTTCGTTTCCCCTGAAACTCTATGTTCTAGGATAGTGTACTTCGCAAGACTCGTGGACACGCGGAGGTCATCAGGGCGCTCAATGAAACTTCTCCGCTGGTACTGAAGTTCAGGGCGCGATAGAATCGCAGCGAAAGAGGTTCAAAACACACCCTCAGCCTGTTGTTGCTTCGACCGCAACTCAACGTCCTCATGCAACTTCGTAGTGCTATATCTGCGATTTGAGGTTGTCTGCCGCCGCACAACTTCACCGTTAACTCATCAGACCTGAAAGCCAACGTTGAGTTTTAGGCACGATCGCCCTATTCCCGCTCATTAGTAAATGTCAACGGCTTCCGTTTAACCCGGTAGTGCAAAAACACCTCCTCATCCGCAGGTCGAACGTCTAGCAGCTCTAAGCGAGGAGCCACACCCGCTAAAAAGCCAATTCCCTCAACCGGAGTCGGAGCCATTGCGCCCCCCAAAATTAATGGACAGACCGTGAGCCAGAGTTCATCAACTAGATCGGCAGCGAATAGTGAAGCCACCAGTTCACCGCCGCCCAAAATCGCCAAACGCTCTAAACTCAGCGCATAGAGTTGCTCAAAGGCTTCTTGCCAGTTGATTTTTGAAGCATCTTCTTTCGACTCTGCGACTAAAACTCGTTCAAATTTGTCTTGGTGCCAACGTGCTCCGATCGTCGTCGTCAATAACCAACGTGGCACAGGCTGCGAGAAAAATCGCGCCTCAGCGTCTAGTTTTGCCGATCCCGAACAAACGATTTGCACGGGTTGAAGCGGCTTCCCTTGCTGCTGGCGTTGGTTTATCAAATTAGCCTGGGTAACTTTAAGAGTCGTGCCATACGCCCGTAGAGTTCCTGCCCCAAACAAGACGGCATCGGCTTGGGAGATTTGCGCTTCGAGGTGGAGTTTGTCGATCGCACTACCAAACCGAGCCGGGGCACGAGTCGCATCTGCGATTTTGCCGTCAGCGCTCATCGCCAAAATCACGGTCGCATGAGGAACTTTTCTCAGAAGTGGAGTCACCTGCATCAATCAAATCGTTAAAATAGACTTCCTGTGTGAATCTGGACAGCCCTCTTCACGAAGTGGGGCAAGCCCTCACCCTAGCCCTCTCCCCAAGGAGAAGGGAGCCAGAACCTCTTGTCCCCTCTCCTTAGGGTGAGGGCGAAGGATTCGTGCAGGAGGTCTAATGTCCAATGATGTCTTAATTTTCATATTCAATGGTTCATTGGTTTATATTCAGGCACCCCGTCTACTTCTGAGTTAAAAACAGGCTATTTTGGGAACATATCGACTAATCCATTCTTGAGATAGATCGTTCGTGACCTAGTTCTAATCTGACTTAGAGCGGCTCCTACAGGGTTTGAGTAAATTGCGATCGCGATGGGGTTATTCGTCTCAGGTTACACGCTTCTATGGCTAAACTCCGTCAGTCCTCTTTTCGTCGCATTTTGCTGGCGCGTCTGTTGCTCCTCAGCATCCCTGTCTTAGTGACTGGAGAAATCGTGGCATATCGCAAAGCTCGATCGGGGCTACTCGAAACGGCGCGGGCTAGCTTGACTGCCAGTGCGGTCAGAAAAGGAGAAGGAGTTCGCGATGCCCTTACGTCTCTGAGAACCAATTTAGCGACAGCAACGACGGCGGCGGCTCTGCAATCTCGACCGTCTGATGAACTTCAAGGATTTTTAGGGCAGTTGCAGCAGGCTTCCGCGATCGAGGTGCAGTGTGTGCAACTGACCGATGCTCAACCCCAGCAGGTGGTTGCCAGCACCTGTGGGCGATTAGCGATCGCTCAGCCTTCAATAAATTCCTGGGCAAAGCAGCAGCGCGGAGTGCTGATCAACCCGGCAGCGGTGCAGGTGGTCGCTCAACCTTTAAAGTTGCCAGCCCAAGATGCTGATCAACTTCGTCTCGTATTGAGCGCTCCGGTTTATGTGCCGCAGACTTCTAAGAGTCAAGTCAGTCCCCTTCGCTATGTCTTGAGTCTCCAGTCTGCGCTGCATCAGCATGAGATTAACCCCACGAAGACGACCTTTGGCTATACGGTCATAATTGACGAAGGCGGCACTATTTTGGCACACCCTAACCCCAATCGAGTGGGGCAAACGATTGACCAAGCAGGCAATGACCATCTGCAAACCTTAGTCAGAGACGCGATCGTCAGCAAACAAGGCTCTCTCTACCTCTCCACGTTTGAAGAAAATGGAGCCGATTGGTTAGCAGGTTACAGCTTAGTGCAAGTTCCAATGGATGGCACTGTCACCCGAACCTGGGTCGTCTTGTCAGCCACGCCTCTGACAGCCGCGCTGTCTAGCCTTAATGAAATTCAGCAAGTTCTCTCAATTTTAATGATCGGATTCTTGACGGCGATTCTGCTAGCAACGCTCTATTTAGCCAGAGATTTAGCCCGTCCGATCGAGCAACTCAGTGACTATGCGCTGCAAATTCGAGAACGCGATTCATCCGATCGTGCGCCCAAAGATTTCAAAGTTCGAGAACTCAATCACCTGGCAGAAGCCCTCGATAGCATGGTAGAGCGGCTAGAAGAACGGGCAGAAGAACTCGAAACAGCATGGCAAGAAGCTCAGGTCGCCAACCAGCTAAAAAGCGAATTTTTGGCAACGACATCCCACGAGTTGCGCACCCCGCTCAACGCGATTATTGGCTGTGTGCGGCTGGTCAGAGATGGGTGCTGTGACGATCGGGCCGAGGAGCTAGAATTTTTGCAGCAAGCCGATGATGCCGCTCTTCATCTGCTAAAAATCATCAACGACTTGTTAGACATCGCCAAAATTGAGGCGGGCAAAGTCGAACTCAACCTGCAACCTGTGCCGATTCAAGACCTCTGCCGTCAGTGTCTCAAAATGGTCGAGCCAGGATCAGAGGTGAAGCGATTAACGCTCGTTTTAGAGTTTAACGATCGCGTCGATCGGGTGCCCATTGATGAACGCCGTGTGCGCCAAATGGTGATCAATCTACTGTCTAACGCAGTCAAGTTTACGCCCGAAGGCGGACAGGTGAAACTGAAAGTTTGGCTAGGTTATGGGCACCAGTTAGAACGAGACAATCGCCCCGATCGCAGTCCTGTTAACCCCAACACGCCCTATCTGTGTCTAGAAGTTCAGGATTCAGGTATCGGCATTCCTAAAGAGCGCTGGCATCTGTTGTTCCGTCCTTTTCAGCAGATTGACTCTTCTTTAACCCGCAAACACGAAGGCACTGGGCTAGGATTATCGCTGACAAAACGCCTCGCTGAACTGCACGGCGGCACGATCTCATTTGACTCAGTTCAAAATAAGGGCAGCACCTTTCGGATTTGGCTCCCTCTGCTAGAACCGATGCCCCTTAATGAGTCTGTCGGAGCGATCGACCCACGAGACCCCAGCCACAGCTTGACAAATCAACCTACCAAACCGCAGCCCATCACGTCTCAAAGCTGATGAGTCTAGTGTCTAATCAGGGGTTGAAGAGACACCGATCGTCCATTTTGCTGCATCGATCGAGTCAGTCCCACAAGACAGTGAACTAACTCTGCTCCTAGCCAACCTGACGAAATCTCTGAAGGCTGGTTGTGTCGAACACAGGTCAGAAAGTGATCACACACCTGCTGAAGTGGCTCACCCGACGGCAAACTGAGACTTTCACGACGTTGATCGATTGGGACGAAATGCTGTTCTTGCCGTGCAAGTTGCCCCCACTGAATTGAGAGCGACTCTGGCGAAAGCTCATCAAAAATCAGCGCTCCCTGACTGCCCACCACACACAGTCTTCGCTGCTTATCAGGGTTTAGCCAGCCTAGATGAATCGTTGCCTCAAACCCACTTGGATAGGTGAGCGTCACCCATACCACGTCCGATAATCCTTCTTGAAGCCATCCCGTCCCTTTGGCTTGCACCTGACAGGGCGTTTCTTCGAGCCAGTGGTTAAGCATAGCGATGTCATGAATCGCTAAATCCCACAGGGCATCGACATCCGATCGAACGGGGCTAAGATGAGTTCGAGTCGCGTAGCCATAGCGCAAATCGCCTAATTCTTTCGCTTGAATCACCGCCTTTCCACGCAAAACGGCAGGATGAAATAAATAAGTATGATCAATCACGAGTTGACGGTGCTGCTGTTCTGCCAGACGGCAAAGCTGAACGGACTCTTCCACAGTCAACGTCAGCGGCTTTTCGGACAGAACGTGTAATTTCTGTTTGAGAGCCGCCCTAACGAGAGAAAAATGGGTTTCGGCAGGGGTTGCGATCGTGACGGCTTCAACGCCTTCTGTCTCTAAAGCGGTCTGCCAATCGTGAGTTAACACAACTCGATCGAGGCTAAACTGAGCGGATGCCCTGCTCAAATTATCTGGGTTGGGGTCAGCGATCGCCACCACACGAGCCAAAGGGTTTTCTAAAAAATTTCGCAGTAAATGAACACCCCAGCGCCCCACCCCCAAAATCGCAATCCCAATTCGTGCCATCTTCAAGCTCCTTTGATTGACCCGCAGATTGGACGGCGCTACTGACCGCTCAACTTCAGGAATGCGATCTGGGCAGCCGCTTGCTCTGCCGCTTTGCGCGATCGCCCCGTGCCCCAACCCAAACACTGTCCTTGAACCCACACTTCAGCAGTGAAGCGATCGGGGTCATTGTGAGTTTGCCCAACTTCTTGAGTGCGATAGTCAGGCAGCGTTTTTTGATGTGCCTGAGTCAAGGTTTGCAAAGCTGCTTTGTAGTTCTGTCGAGCCGGATCAGCCAAAATCTCGGTTGCGAGCGTCTGAAAGCGCTGGTCGAGCCAGGGTCGAATCAGCTCTAAAGTATGGGTGCTGAGATAGAGAGCCGCCAAAACTGCCTCTAAAGAGTCTGCCATTCGCGACTCTTGCCCTGCCACATCTGACAGAGCGCTTGCCGAAACGAGCAGGTAGCGATCGAAGCCATAGTCGTCTGCGATGGTTGCGAGAATACGATCGCTGACCAGCACCGATCGCAAAGCAGTAAATTCGCCAACTTTTAAGTGAGGATAGACTTCTAGCAAAAACTCAGCCGACGCTAGTTTGACGACGGCATCTCCCACAAATTCGAGCTGCTCATAGTTTTCTTCTGCTGAAACGGTCGAGTGAGTCAGTGCTAAATCCAGCAGCTTCCACTGAATGGGAGCCGTTTCGGGCAAGCCCAATCGTTGAACGACTTGCTGTAGCTGTTGTTGACGGCGAGGGTACGGTAAAATCATCCTAACGTGCGGGAGATGAAAGCGATCTTCTCCACCCTACACCTTCTCCACCCTCGATGTCTGATGCTTAAGCCGATCGCAACCCATCATAGGTGCGCTGAATCTCGCTAATGGTGGCAGTGGTCAGCAGAGGAACCTCACTGACTTCTGGAACTGCCCGATCGAGCGTAATCGTCGTCACTTTGAGTTGGTCAGAACTTGAAAGAAAAGCGGCATTGACTAATTTGCCTGATTGCCAATGCTGCGATCGCACGGCATCGATCGTGCTCGGAAAGACTCCTGCTAGCATGGCTAACACATCGCTCGGCAGGCTAGTTACCACTTGACGACCAAAAAACTCTTCAAACCCAGCCAAAAGCCGCTCTGCTCTCAGGGTCGGCTCAGCGTTTTCGATGATTTTCTGCAACCATCGTCCCCATTGAATTCGTCGCCCGTAGGCTCTCCGACGATCGTCAAACGACTTAACAGAGACTAACTCTGGTGACCCGATCGCAATCATCGCTCGATAATGTGGCTCAACGAGACTGCCGATTACAGCACCCGGACCTGCAAACTCGGCGTGAAATTCTTTGCAGAGGATTAGCCCACTCTTTTTTTGTTCGCTAATGGCAACGAGGTGCTCAGACGGGAGGGCGACCTCTGAACGACTAAATGGAGTAATCAGCATTAAAGTTTGACTATTCACAGTGTCATCCTACGATCGTAGGTAAAGCAAGTGTCTTTAATCAGGTAAATTCTCAAGTCATCTCATGGTAATGCAGGTTACAAGCATCCTGTTCATTCACTCAGTGACTTTGCTGAATCTACACATTGTCGATCAAACTTTAAAGAATATCGAGAAATTAAGGCTCCCCCGTTAGGCAGCGAAAAGAATGGTTAGCACTTCTGGTTGAAGAATCATTAGTAGAGAAGAGCCAGACATAAGCCGGGTTCTGTTCTCTAAGTGCGATGCACTCAAAGGGCAGTTATCTATCTGGGACATTTGTTACCAAATACCTCAAGCGGCTCTCTATGGCGGCAGTCGTCTACCGCCATCACACAGAACAGGAAAAAGACCAACCCTCGTTCCTTGACCTTGCTCCCAACCGGGGTTTACCGAGCCAGCACCTCTCGATGCTGCTGGTGCGCTCTTACCGCACCTTTGCACCCTTACCGAAGAAAGGGTTTTATCCCTCTCGTTGGCGGTATCTTTCTGTGGCACTATCCTCACGATCGCTCGCACTGGGCGTTACCCAGCAGGTTTGGTCTTTCGGGAGTCCGGACTTTCCTCAGACGGATGGGGATTCCACCGTCCGCAACTGCCTGCGCTGACTCTTCTCCTTTTTTAGTTTAGCTGGAGATGGTCAGGAGAGTCATTTTCTGGGGTTCCAGGGCAATCCGGCAGTCCAGTTGAGTTTGGTGAGGGTGAAGTTGCAGAGGATGCGAGTCCGATCGCCCGTTGGAGAAGTCTTTGACCCTTTAAGCCGCATTGCTAAATAGAGCGAAAATTTTAGTTCTATTTGCCTATCCACGAAATCTTTGTAGCGTTTTCGCTGAGGTTCACTCGATTTTTTAGGGTCCGGCTTTGTCAGATCGATAATCGTCTTTTCTGCGACCAAAAGCCCGTTGTCTCCCAAGCGGGCAAGCATATCTTCAGAGGCGATTTTCTCTTTAAGAGTTTTGCTGGGGGCAATGACGCTAAAAACCTGATTTTGAAACAGATCGAGAGTGGTGCCGGGAGGCAGGCGGGTGACTCGACGCGATCGTCCATCGAGATCGGTTACTGAGCAATCGTCCCAATCAATGTAAATGGGATAGTCATCAGATTTGTTATTAATGCTGATCGATAACTCTTTAAGCTTGTCAAATTCGTAATGGGTGTCAAATTTGAAGCTAATGCTAACGATGTCTTGCAGGTTGAGAGACTGAAGGTATTGGTCTAACTCTTCTTTGTCGAGTCGAATCGTAAACTCATCATTAAACGAGTCAATAATTTCGTATAAGACATAGGTGATGCACAGAAAATAGACCGTCAAGAGCACAAAATCGAGTTCAGTCATGGTTGACCCTACCAACGAAATAGACTAGACCCAGAACTGTAGACCTTATACCATTTATAGGGCATCACGATCGAGGGGCAGAAAACTCTTAAATTCTGAGCGGCTACGATCGAGCATCTTCTCAATTAGAAGCACGATGCAGTTTGTGTGTTCTGGCTGAATTCATCAAGCAACAGTGGTTGGTGATAAGTAGGTAGGCACAATTAAACTAGACCTCCTGCACGAATACTTCGCCCTCACCCTAGCCCTCTCCCCAAGGAGAGGGAACAAGAGGTTCTAGCTCCCTTCTCCCGAGGGAGAAGGGTCGGCGAGGGCTTGCCCCACTTCGCGAGGAGGGCTATCCAGATTTACGCAGGAGGTCTACTGAAGACCCTCATCCCCTAACCCCTTCTCCCCAAAGAGAAGAGGAACTAGATTCTGGCTCCCTCTCCTGCGGGAGAGGGCTGGGGTGAGGGCATCTCCCGCATTTTATGTTTAATTAAGTCTGTCTACTTATTGCTGTAGTGAGTGCAGATCCACAGTTTGGGATATCAGAAGAATTGTGGAAATTTACTGATGAGCTAGATGTCAATGAGTAAAGCGATCGACAACTACGGCAGGAGAGAGTTTAAACGATCGAGCAGCCAATCGATCGCGCCCTCAACATCTGCCACTTGCTCAACGGGTGGAGTAGGCGATCGCTGCACCATGACGATCGGAATGCCTAACTCCCGTGCAGCAACAATCTTTGCGTAAGTTGCATTGCCACCACTATTTTTGCTGACGATCGTATCAATGGCGTGATCAAGGATCAGTTTTTTTTCCTGCTCGATCGTAAAAGGTGCACGGTCGAGGACTGTGATTCCGTTAGGAATGGCGATATCGGGTGATGGCGGATCAATCGATCGCATCAAAAACCAAACATCATGCAGTCGTGCAAATGGAGCGAGTTGTTGCCGCCCGATCGTCAGAAATACCCGTTTAGCCATCGGTTCGAGAGCAAGGACGGCTGCCTCAATGCTTCCGACTTTGAGCCAGCGATCGAGGGACGTTTCTTCCCACGCGGGGCGGACGAGCATCAAGTGAGGAATGCCCACGTCACGGGTTGCGATCTCGGCATTGTGAGACATTTGAGCCGCGAAGGGATGAGTCGCGTCGATTAGATAGTCAATTTGGTGATCGCGGAGATAGTCACTCAATCCACTTGCGCCACCAAAGCCGCCGACTCGAACTGACCCAGCGATCGCGGCTGCTGTTTGAGTGCGTCCTGCCAGTGACGTAATAATTTCAACGTTGGGAATCTGAGACGCTTTTGATGCGAGTGCGATCGCGTCACCCGTTCCGCCCAAAATCAAGACTCGTCTCATAGCTGGTTTTCGATAATTTCTTCTGCCTCAAGTGATAAGTTTTGCAATCGGTCTAGCGTCTTTTGTGAAGCGTCTTTCCATAGTCCACGTTGATGTGCTTCTAATAATCGCTCTGACATATCTCGCAGTGCCCAAGGATTATTTTCTTGAATGAATTCTTGTACTGAAGAATTGAACAAGTAAGTCTCCGCAATGCCTTGATACATGAAGTCTTGGACGCAGTTTGTTGTCGCATCGTAGGCGAACAAATAGTCGAGGGTAGCCGCCATCTCAAACGCGCCTTTGTAGCCGTGGCGCATGGCACCCGCGATCCATTTGGGGTTGACGACTCTCGATCGATACACACGGCTAATTTCTTCTGATAGCTGACGCACCTTCGGCTGATCGGGACGCGAATTGTCACCGAAATAGATCTCAGGTTGCTTACCAGAAATCGACTTAACCGCCGCCGTTAACCCTCCCTGAAATTGATAATAATCATCAGAGTCGAGTAGATCATGTTCTCGATTATCCTGATTTTGCAGAACGATTTGCATCGTGTTGAGGCGTTGATTGAACGCTTCGGGGGCTGATGTGCCGTTTGATTTGCGGGTATAGGCGTAGGCACTCCAATTAATATATGCCTGTGCTAAATCGTTTTCGTCTGTCCAGTTTTGTGACTCGATCACGCCCTGCAATCCGGCTCCATAGGCGCTGGGTTTTGAGCCAAAAATGCGATAGAGCGATCGCTCTTTTGCGTCCTCTGCTGACAATCCTTGTGATTCCCAATGCGTTTGTTCTTGCGTTGCTTGTGCCGACAACGGATTTTCCTCGTCCGATTCGTCTAGCTGTGCAACGGCTGTAACAGCGCTATCAAATAAATCAATTAAGTTGGGAAAGGCATCTCGGAAAAATCCAGAGATCCGCAGCGTCACATCGATGCGGGGACGACCGATCGCGGAGAGGGGCAAAATCTCAAAATCCACAACTCGACGAGACACGCCATCCCACACGGGTTTGACTCCGAGCAGGGCGAGTGCTTCCGCAATGTCATCTCCGCCCGTTCGCATTGTTGAGGTGCCCCACACTGATAAGCCTAGCGTTTTGGGATAGTCGCCGTTTTCCTGGGTGTATCGCTCGACGAGGGCTTCTGCGGCTTTTCTGCCAATCTCCCAAGCCGTCTCAGTGGGGATGGCGCGAATGTCAACTGAGTAGAAATTGCGTCCGGTGGGCAGCACTTCGGGTCTGCCGCGAGTCGGTGCGCCTGATGCACCACTGGGCACATACTGTCCGCTGAGTCCTTTAAGGAGATTGAGAATCTCTTGATCAGTTTTTTGCAACGCTGGAAGTAAGCGATCGTGAATCCAGTTTAATTCTTGAAGCGTCGCCGTTCCAATGTCTGAAAATTCGTCACTTTGCATCAGTTGAGTGATCAGATCTGCGGCAAAGTCTTCAATGACTTCTACAACATCGCCGTTAATTCGACAGTGATGGACTTTGGGATGGGGTTTTTCGTAAATTAGTTCCCCTAAATCAGACGTGAGCGGATCTAATTCGAGCTGCCAATCTTGAGCAATGGCGCGGGTCAAACCTAATCGATTTGCGCTGGGATTACGAGCGATCGCCACGATCAAATCCCGTAACTGCCGATCTTGAGGACACTGCCCTAAAATGTGCAGCCCGTCTCGAATCTGAGATTCTTTTAGCTCACACAAATAGCCATCTGCCGTCTTGAGAAAACTCGCTAAACTCGACTCGTCTAAACCTGCACTATCGATACCCAAATCTTGATGGAGATTCTCTTGAATGATCAATTGAGAAAGCCGATCGCTAATCGGTTTCAGTCTCGACGGATCTAAGGTTTGTGCCTCATAATATTCGTCGATCAATCCTTCGACTTGATGCAGATTGCCGTATAGCTCGGCGCGCGTCATTGGGGGCGTTAAGTGGTCGATAATTACGGCTTGAGTGCGGCGTTTTGCCTGTGCCCCTTCGCCCGGATCGTTAACGATAAATGGATATAAGTGAGGCATTGCCCCAAACACCGCTTCGGGATAGCACGCTTCAGAAAGTGCCACGCTTTTGCCAGGAAGCCATTCTAAGTTGCCGTGCTTACCGACGTGCACGATCGCGTTTGCCCCAAACTGCGATCGAATCCAGTGATAAAAGGCGAGATAGTTGTGCGGTGGTTCTAGATCGGGCGCGTGATAGTTGAGAGAAGGGTCACGATCGTAGCCCCGCGCAGGCTGAACACCCACAAACACATTGCCTAACTGAATTCCTGGAATCGGAAATGCGGCTTCTTCGGGCGAACCCCAGCGAGATTGAATGCCCGTTTGAACGGCGATCGGCAACTGGTCAAACTGAGTTTGATAGTCTTCCAAAGTCAGCGATTGGCGAACATTTCTCAACGTCCAACCTTCAGGATCGTTGGTGACTCCAGTGGTTAGTAATTGAATCAATACTTAGTCACTTGCTGGGATATTTTCGACGTGATATCCAGCGAGTTTTAATGCTTTAAGAATCTCGATGCAGCTTGCCGGAGTGTCTAGCCCGACTCCATTGGCTAATCGCCCATCACGAGTCGGATAATTGGCTAAGATTAGCGCAATCTTCCGATCGTTTGGCGAAGTTTGACGCAGCTTAATCCAATTAGCAGCTAGCTCTGAAACGAACTCGATTCGAGATAAAACAGGTTCATATCCAACCACATCCGTTTGCAATAACGGATTCTGAGTTTGCACCGCTTTAAACGAAACGGCTCTTGTAATAATTCGTCCATCGACTTCGGGTAGAGCGACATTCATCGCCATATCTTTTGGCGATAATCCTTGAAAACCTGATGCCCATTGCTCCTGAGTTCCGCCACTAAAAATTACCTGAAATACAGGGACGTTCAGCTTTTCCCAGAGTTCGACTTGAGGCGTTTCTGACTCCAATCGAGCCAGCGAAAAACTGGTCGTGTTGAAGAGCAACTCAATGCCTCGATCGCAGTAGTTCAGCAATTCTTTTTGCACGTCAGGCTCTTTTAGCGACGACACAAAAATCGGAACAGGCGTTAGATTTCGTTTGATTAACGCATCGCACATCGCATCAATGACTGCTGTGTTTCCAGAGAGATAATGTGCCCGATAAAATAAGATTCCAACCCCAGAATGAACCGTTGATTCTGCGATAATTTGCTGCCCTCCATAAATGCCAATTCGCGGAACAGACTGAGGTGAATCAAAGGCGTAAGTTTGATTTAAGAAATAGGTTGAAACGAATTTAAGAAGATTGCAATAATTATCAACGCCGCCTTCTAAAAAGTATTTCCAAACCTGAGTAACTTCGGCTAACGAAACCGTTGAATGACTCATTAAATTCGGATCAGGTCGTTCATCTCCCGGCAAAATAATTAGTTTTGCGCCCGTTTGCTTTGCCGTTTCTTCAACGACTTCTAACCCATAGCTCCAATACGATCGCCCCCCAATCACCCGGACAATAATCACCTTCGCCTGACTCAACACATCTTCGGCGTAGGTGTCGATCGTGAGTTGTTGTTGTAGTTGCAGCAGATTGACGACTCTCAGAGCTGAAAACCCGTCGGGTAGCCGATTTACTGCCGCTCCCAGGGTTTGAATATCAGTGTCAGCCGCCGTAATCACTACGATCGGAGCGGGTTGCTGCTCGACAAAAATCACGCCTTCTGCGGCGGGGTTCCATCCTCCAGGAATCGTTGCGAGACGGTGCATAAGCGTTGGAGATTGCGTTTATAGTGAGGAAGTGCGATCGCCCGAAGGCTTTTCCATCTTACAGGCAGAACGATTGACCTATGGCAATGATCATCGCAGGAGAGCGGAGCGGGGTTGGCAAAACCACAGTCACGTTGGCGTTGTTAGCCGCGTTGCAGCGTCGCAGTCAAGCGGTGCAGTCGTTTAAAGTCGGTCCTGATTACATCGATCCGATGTTTCATCGTCATGTGACAAAACGGGCTTGTCGTAATCTCGATCCGGTTCTGACTTCAGAAGATTATGTGCAGCAGTGCTTTATTCAACATAGCCGAAACGCTGAATATGCCTTGATTGAAGGGGTGATGGGTCTGTTTGATGGAGCCAGTGGATCAGATGATTTTGGCAGCACGGCTCATATCGCCCGACTGCTGAATTTGCCTGTTTTGCTGATTTTGAATTGCAGCAGTTTGGCTCGATCGATTGCCGCGATCGCGCATGGGTATCGCAGTTTTGACCCGCGTGTGCAAGTTGCAGGAGTGGTTTTAAACCGAGTTGGCAGTGATCGTCATTTAGAGCTTTTGACTGCCGCTTTAGAACCGCTCAATCTGCCAATTTTGGGCGTTTTGCGTCGTCAAGATGATATTACAATCCCCGATCGTCACTTAGGTTTAGTGCCCTCTGCGGAGCTTGAGAATCTGAATCCATTGCTCGATCGGCTTGCAGATTTGGGTGAAACTTGCTTCGATTGGTCGCAGTTGTTGCCGTTGTTGAAAAGTCAGCCTAGCGATCGACTCGTCGCTGCTAAAGTCGTTCGCTTCCTAAATCCCCTAGAGTGGGGGACTCTGAAACAGACAGAGGTTCAGAGTTCACAACATTGCTTCGATCCAAAGTCCCCCACTCGTGGGGGATTTAGGGGGCACAAGTTGACTGAACCGCAGCAATCGACCCTTTCAACCTTAGACAAAACGCAGTTTAGCAATACTCCAAAAGATTCCAATATTCATGGTTCAATCTCTAAAGTTAGAGTGGCGATCGCGTACGATTCTGCGTTTAATTTTTACTATGCTGACAACTTGGATCTACTAGAAAAGCTCGGTGCAGAACTCGTTTATTGGAGTCCTTTAAAGGATTCTCAATTGCCAGAAGGAATACAGGGCTTATATTTCGGGGGTGGCTTTCCAGAAGTGTTTGCGACTCAACTTGCGAATAATCGGTCTGCGCTTCATGCGGTTAAAGCTGCTATTCAGTCTAATATGCCGACCTATGCAGAATGCGGCGGAGTAATGTATTTGTGTGATCACATTGTCGATTTTGCAGGACAGTCTCACGACATGGTAGGCATCCTACCTACAACGGCAACAATGGAAAAAAAATTAACGCTGGGCTATCGACAAGCTACTGTGATGCAAAATAGTCCGATGATGGATATCGGCGATCGCGCCTGGGGTCACGAATTTCACCGATCAACACTAACCCACGAATCGGATCAGCCGCTCTTTCAGCTTCAGGGTTATCAATCCAACATTCTGCTGCGATCGGAGGGTTGGCAATGTCATCAAGTTCACGCGTCCTATACGCATCTACACTTCGGCGCACAGCCACAGTTTTTGACGCGATTTCTACACCATTGCTCACAGTTTGAGTGTCTGTCTCTCAGTTCCTAAATATGGCTCAAACTGGCTATACCTTACCCGTTTTTGCGGCGGCATCTGCGAAGGCTGCCTTACTCCATTTGTTGAATAGGGACGATCGACGCACGACGATCGAACTCGATATTCTGCCCGGAAACGCCGACATTGCAATTCAACAAATCGCTGTGCTGGATGAAATGAGCGCACTAGCTATCACCCTCAGCGACCCTGGCGACAACCTCGATTTAACCCGCAACACGCCAATTTGGGCATGGGTTAGACTCTGCGATCGACAGTCTCAGCCGTTAATTTTAGAAGCAGGCGAAGGACTCGGACGCACCATCACGGGCGAAGCGGCAATTTATCGCTATGCTCAACGATTATTTGATGCCAATCTTCTGCCTTTGATTCCGGCTGATAAAACCGTCACCGTGGGGATTATTTTGCCCGAAGGTCGTCAACTGGCTCAACGCACCTCAAATGAGGCGTTTGGCATTCTAGAAGGCTTATCACTATTGGGAACAAGCGGCATTTCTAAACCGCTGTCAGCCGCCGATCACCTGGAAGAGTTTCGGGTTATTTTGCAGCAAAAAGTCCGCGAGTCGCCCAATCTTGTGTTTTGCATTGGCAGCAATGGGCAGCAGGTTGCTCGACGGTTAGATATTCCAGAACTCACGATCGTGCCCACCGGAAACTGGCTCGGTGCCCTACTCGTCGAAGCCGGATTACACCACGCCCGATCAGTCTTACTATTGGGCTATCAAGGCAAACTCATCAAGCTAGCAGGTGGAATTTTTAACACGTCGAGTCACCTGGCAGACGCGAAACTAGAAATTATTAGCGCGGCTGTAATTCGATCAGGCGGCAGTTTAGAAGCAGCGAACCGAGTTCTCAATGCCAAGACCGCCGATGATGCCCATCAGCAGCTTATTCAACTTGGGTTAGCAGACGTAGTGTTTTCTGATTTAGCAAACTTGATTAGTCGAAAAGCGACGAACTATGTCAAAAAATATGCAGACGTGTCTCTGAAAGTGGGCACCTTTTTGTTCGATCGACAGGGGCAACCCGTCAACCAAGACTCGATCGCTCAAGAGCTGATCGACACGATCGCTTCCTGACATCCTCATTTAGATAGAGAAGCTCAGTGAGAAAACTGCCTGATAGCATCCCGTTTTCTCACCTGCGAGGGAAGAAGAAACGGTTGCTCTCGACTAATCTAGCGTAAGCAATAAAAACTGGCTGTCAACCATTCTTGTTGTTAATTAAGTTCGTTTGTCTATAGACAAATTGATTAATGTTTGTGGTTTCATCACTACGATATCTAGGATAAATTTAAGGAGATTTCTAATGAACCGAGTTACAAATTGGCTACAAACGGTTGGACTACGTGCGGCGGTTGCAGTCATTTTTATCGCGTTGACTGTTCTTTTCATTCCTGCTGTTTCTTTAGCAGCCTCTATGCCGAGTCAGACCTCCTCTGGTCAAGATATGATTCAGAAGATTCAGAGAGACGCTGAGGATTTAGGAGATAGCCCCGATCGCCCGATCGGAGAAACGGGATTGAAGAACATCAAAAAATTGGGGGAAAACATCAAAGAAACCGTCGATCTAAACGTTCGTCAGAAGGGCGCTATCTATAACCCCAAAGAGTCGGACAAAATAGGCGCTCTCAAGGAGGCACAAGAAAAGGCTGAAAAAGCAGCGAGGTAGCGAATCAGATTCGATGAAAAAGTCTTGGGGATCGGAGCAGAGCTTGATCCCTAAAACTCTTTTAGCTTGGGAGTATAAAAAGCTGGTAATGTTGTTAACAAATGCCAGACTTTCCTATAGGTTCTTTCTATAGCCCCTAACTCTTTCTACAGATATTCTGATTAAAAAGGTCTATTTTCAGAATGTTCTTCCATAATAAAAATAGAATTTTAGTGACCTTGTAAGGGGCGGTTCGATCGCAACTTATCCCCTCCTGACTCAATTGTCGCCCCCCTAACAACCGTTCATGAATCTACCTATTTCTAGCTCTGACCCGCCTATCGTCTTAATCGTTGATGACGATCGGTTTATGCGATCTCAGCTTAAAGAACTATTAGAACAAGAACACTATCAAGTTGTAGAAGTCACGACTGGTCAGCAGTGTCTCGACCTCTACTTGCAGCTTAAGCCAGATCTGGTGCTGCTAGATACTGCGCTGCCCGTGATGAATGGCTTTACCTGCTGTGCTGAGTTGAACGCACTGTCAGATATTCATGCTGCTCCTATCTTGATGATGACAGCGCTGGATGATATGGCATCGATCGAGCGAGCATTCAGCGTTGGGGCGACTGACTATGTGACTAAGCCGATTAACTGGGCGGTGTTTCTTCAGCGTTTGCGTCGCTTAATCTACCAGTTTCGACTTCAACAGCAACAGGCTTTGTTATGTCAGCAGCTACAGTCAGCCAATCAAGTCTTGAAGCATCTCGTTCGGTTTGATGATTTGACGCAGATTGCTAATCGGCGCTGGTTTAACGAATATATAAACCAAGAATGGCAGCGAATGAGGCGCGAACAAACGCCATTGTCTTTGATCTTGTGTGATGTTGATTTCTTTAAGGGGTTCAACGACACCTATGGGCATCAGGCAGGCGATCACTGTTTACGTCAAGTCGCACAGGCGATGCAATTAGTAGCAAAGCGCCCATCTGATCTGGTTGCTCGCTATGGGGGAGAAGAATTTGCGATCGTGCTACCCAACACGACGATCGCAGGTGCCGAAAAGGTCGCAGCGCAAACTCGCGCGGCTGTTAAAGCGTTGCAGATTCCTCACATCCAGTCTTCCGTTCACGAGTCAGTGACGTTGAGTTTAGGGGTGGCAAGTCTAATCCCTGATCGTGCCCTCTCCTCAGAGCAGTTATTGACGTTAGCAGATAACGCACTTTATCAAGCCAAAAGAAGGGGGCGCGATCGGGTGGTTGCTTCAGACGCAATGGCAGTCAGTCTAAAGAAAATCTGCTAGAACCTTGAGAGATCGCTGCACCTGAATCTCCCAGGTCCAGTTTTGCATAAACTGTGCGGCAGCAGTTCCTCGACGCTGGGCTTCTGAGCGATCGCGATATACCTTCTCTAACTGCTCGACAACTTCCTCAACATCCGATTCTCCCCAGCCCTCAGTGCCGTGATAGTGCTCGCTTCTAACCACTTGACGTTGAGTGCGGAGAGGATAGCAGCGATCGGGCTGAATCAAATCTAAATGTCCTGTGTTGGCTGAGAGAATAGTGGGAATGCCGCAAGCAAGGCTCTCCATTGCAACTAAATTGGTGCCACCTTCGGCACGATTGGGAAACACGGCGACATCAGCTTCTCGGAGGATTTGAGGCGCGATCACATTCTGAATCCTGCCCACATCTAACACCGCGTCGGCAGGAATACCATTCCCGATTAGCCAGCGAGTGATCTGCAACTGCCCACGCGCATCAACGGTGGGCAATCCGGTGACGTGTTTGGCGCGATCGAGTCCCGTCATGGTGTGCAGCCAGTGATTATGCCATGCCGTCAACAGCAGAGCTTTAGGGTGGCGTGACCGAAAAATGCGGAAGGCAGCCACCACAATATCTTGACCTTTGCGATGCTCTAACTTGCCGCCCGAAAAAATGACGAAGCGATCGTGCAGCAGTCCTGATTTGGGAGCCGGATGAAACAAGGTAGGATCGATTCCTTGTTGAACGGTTTCAACTTGAGTCAGTCCATAGCTTCGCAAGATTTCTGCATTCCAGTGAGACCCGGCAATGATGCGATCGTAGCGTTTAGCTTGCTCGATTTCATGCGGCAAAAGCTGCGTGTCTTCTGAAAAAATAACGCCAATATTATGAGATCCCTGAATGCGATGATTGTCATCACTGGTTGCAAAGTGATTTCCTAAAGGTTTGAGTATGAGAAGGTTTGTGTTCAGTATCTTGTTGGGATTCTGCGCCAAGAGAGTTTGAATTTGTTGGGGATAGTGAAGCACTGAGTTGAGCCGCGATCGTAACACCGGATTCAACTCTGATAATGCAGAGATCTCTATCAACGGCACAGGTTCTAAATAGGGAATTTTTAATAGCTGCAATGCTAAATTTAATCCATAAACGCCCCAGCCGAGACTTCCACCGATCGGGAAACCAATGCCAATTTTCTTAGTTTCGAGCGATTTGTTAATTCCTGAGTTATTACTTTGATTTGAGCTAGAAGTAAATCTTTGAGATGAGTTCTCAATCATCTTCGACAATTGCTCTACAACAGATTGAGTAACGCTAGACCAATTGCTAAGGAAATGCTGTCGAAAAAGTTGAGCCGTTGGATACCAGGGGCTATCAGCCCGATCGAGCAACCATCGCCAATCACGAACAGCACACAGCAAAATCCAGACCGATTTGCCCATTGCTCCGGCTAAATGAGCGACTGAGGTATCGACGCTGATCACTAAATCAAGGGGAGCGATCGCTGCTGCTGTGTCTACAAAATCTTCAAGCTGCTCGTCTAAATCAACGATCGCGATCAGCGGGTGCATCTCTCGAAACTGCTGCAACTCCTCAGATCTGTCTTTCTGCAAACTGTAAAACTCTACTCCAGACAAGCTTAATAGCGGCAGCAAATCGATGAGCGAGATAGAGCGATCGCGATCGTTCCCATCTTTAGAATTTCCACCCCAGACAATCCCGACTTTTAGACGTGCATTAGGGTTCGGAAGATCAGGAGCCGAGAGATAGGGAATCGCCGCCGGAATCGTGTCTAAAGTCGTGTCCAGCAGATAGGGCAAACTTAGCAACAGAGCATAGCAATCAAACGGCGGAAGTGGCTCACCTTCGAGAATGATCTGATCGATACCAGGAGCCGTTTTAAGCAACCGCATCAATGGGGCTGAACACCCGACAATAATCCGTCCGCCCCGTTCTACAACCAATGGCGCATAGCGAATAAATTGAATCGTGTCTCCAAAGCCTTTTTCGTGACAGAGGAAAATCGTTTTGTCGTTGAGATCAGCGCCATCCCACTGAGGCTGAGGAAACGACGGTGGTGTTAGAGATTGTCCTGTCCAGCGTTTCTCATAGTGTCGAAGTCCCGTTTGCAAATCGCCTTTTAGCAGTAATAAAAAACCATGATTGAGTTGAGCATTTGCATAGTTAGGATCGAGTCTCAACGCATTCTGATAGCAATCGTCTGCCTCTTCAAACTGCCCTCGATAGTAATGGGCGACTCCTAAATTATTGTGTGCTTCCGCAAAGTCGGGGTCAATCGCGATCGCCCGTTTAAGATGCGCGATCGCGTCATCTACTCGCCCCAGTTTTCGCAAAATTTCGCCTAAGCTGTTGTGTTCGATCGCGTGATCGGGTTTGAGCGTTAAGGCTTGCTGATAGGTGACCGCCGCTTCCTCAAACTGTTCTAAATTTTGCAGACACACCCCCAAATTATGCAGCGATTGGCGATGGTCAGGCTTCAATCTCAACGCTTGACGATATGCCGCGATCGCCTTCTGATTCTGGTGTTGGGCGAGATAAGCATTTCCGAGATTATAGTGACTTTGATGGAACGTTGAGTCGAGAGCGATCGCGGCTTGATAATGCTCGATCGCCGCGTCAATCTGCTCCATTTTTGAGAACGCCGTGCCTAAATTGTAGTGAGCAGACGCATGATCAGGCGTGAGAGTGAGAAAAGACTGATAGTGCTCGATCGCGCGGTCAAATTGCCCCACTTGACAATAGACCATGCCCAACATCTCCAACGCTTCGACCTGCTGCGAGTCTTGTTGGATGATTTGCAGACAGATTTGCTCGGCGGTGTCCCAATCCTCTGCTTGAAAGGCGTTTTTTGCTAAGGTCAATTGCTTAGAAGCCTCTTTCATCGACATCGCAACCTGCACAAACTGTTGATCATTTTGCGTCAACTCAACCCATTTGCATCAAAGACTTTAAGAGAACAGCTTAAAAGGTGTTCGGTTATCCAAGGTCGTAAGACCTATCAGAACCCTCTAAAATGGTGATTAGAGAGTCAAAGATTTAGCCGGAGCGCAACCAAGATGACAACCTCAAACAATGAGTTTGAAATCAAAAAAACAGACGACGAATGGAAAAAGCTGCTCACGCCCGAACAGTTTCAAGTTTTGCGAAAGCATGGAACCGAACGCGCTCGCACCAGCCCACTAGACAAACAATATGACCCAGGCACCTACGAATGTGGCGGGTGTGGGTTGCCCTTATTCACCTCAGACACCAAGTTTGATAGCGGCACTGGATGGCCCAGTTTTTTTGCCCCCCTTGAAGGTGCGATCGAGACCACAACCGACAAGTCACTCTTTATGACCCGTGTTGAAGTTCACTGCCGTCGCTGTGGCGGGCATTTAGGACACGTCTTTAACGATGGTCCGGCTCCAACCAGACAGCGCTATTGCATGAACGGAGTCTCTCTTAAATTCGAGCCCAAATAAAATCTGGGCGCTGCTGAATGCAAGTATGGATTGCCCTCACTCCCAAAGAGAGGGGAGCTAGAAATCTTGTTCCCTCTCCTTGGGGAGAGGGCTAGGGTGAGGGCAAAATCTGTGCTTTATAGCTCAACTCTGTGCGTAGTGGTGATTAGTACACCGCTAGAAAAGAGGCAGGATTCAGCCGTAGGATTGAAGAAATTTTCTGTGCGATCGCTACGATATAGCCGTTGATCAGAGCCACTTTCATCTAGAGATTTCAGTACAGGAATTCAATTTATGACTCAATCACGATGCCGTTTTAACCTTCGATTGTCAAATCAGCCGCTTTCAATGCATTCTTTTTTACAAAAACTAGGGACTCAAGTTGTCACCTTGCTGGCGATCGTCAGCCTCATCTTTATCAGTGCTGGGTCGAACACTGCTCAGGCAGCAGAGGTTAACTCTTTGTTTCCGAGTTCTGACTCTAATAACTTTGTCACCGCAGTGGTTGAAAGAGTCGAGGGGGCAGTCGTTCAGGTCAATGTGTCTCGCGCAATGGGTGGCGATATTCCGGCTGCGCTCAGACCTTTTTTAGGCAGACCTCAAGGGGGATCGCCTCAATCGGTTTTGCGCGGCATCGGCTCTGGATTTGTGATCAGTTCGGCAAATTCGACGGGGCAAATCATCACCAACGCCCATGTTGTCGATAACGCCGATATGGTCACGGTATCGTTTCAAGACGGGCGCATTTTAGAGGGGAAGGTGTTGGGCAAAGACCTCGTGACAGATGTTGCGGTGATTGAGGTGCGAGGCGATAACTTGCCTGTTGTGAGTGTGGGCGACTCTGACAAGGTGCGTCAAGGGCAGTGGGCGATCGCCATTGGCAATCCGCTAGGGCTGCAAGAAACGGTGACGGTGGGTGTAATTAGCGGCACAGAGCGATCAAGCGCTGATATTGGCGTACCTGATAAGCGCGTAGGGTTCATTCAAACAGACGCGGCGATTAATCCCGGCAATTCTGGCGGACCTTTGCTGAATGCTCAAGGGGAAGTGATTGGCGTGAACACGGCGATTATTCGCGGCACTCAAGGGCTTGGATTTGCGATTCCGATCAATACAGCTCAAAGTGTGGCTCGACAGTTGATCGCAACCGGAACAGTACAACATCCCTACATTGGGGTGCAAATGGTGGCGCTGACTCCGCAGGTAAAGCAGTTTGTTAATCAAGCGCCCAATAGCAAGATTCGAGTTGAGGAAGACAACGGAATTTTGGTCGTGCAGGTAGGCAAGGGCACCCCAGCGGCTAAAGCGGGGCTGCGGGCAGGCGACGTAATTTCAGAAGTCAATCAACAACCTATGAATAAAGTTAATATACTCCAGCGGTTAGTCGATCAGGTGGGGGTTAACGGTCAGCTAGACGTGACGGTGAAACGGAACGATCTCTTAGTAGCGTTGAAGATTTCGCCAGAACAACTTCCTACGGCTGAAGCGCAATAAGCAGCGATCGCGCCACGCTGAACACAACAAAATCTGCTTTTAGCCTCTCAAAAGCTGTTCTATAAAGGTACATTAACCCCTGTTAAGACTTGCTAAACAATGTTTGGGTCTACAAAACTGTTGTTGAGACCCGCGAAGCCGTTGTTTGGGTCTACAAAACGGATTTTAGGACCTGCGAAGCCGTTGTTTGGGTCTACGAAACCGTTGTTGAGGTCTGCAAAACGATTTATGAGGTTTACAAAACGATCGTTGACTCCCTGACCAGAAGAGTTTACGAAAGTCAAACGCAACGGCAACGACAATAGTGCGTGACCTGCAATTCATTTATACAATCGATAAAAATCAGGCGTTGCTGAATCGATCTATGAAGCACAGATTTTACCCTCACCCTAGCCCTCTCCCTGGGGAGAGGGGACAAGAGTTCTGGCTCTCCTCTCCCCAGGGAGAGGGGTTGGGGGTGAGGGCACTTCAGCAACGCCTGTCATTCTTTACGATCGGAGTCCCTCTCATGAAAACTTGGCGACTCATTCCTCTAATGCAGGCATCGGGTCAGGTGCAGATGGCGATCGATCAGTGGCTTTTAGACCAGCACTGTTCAGGCAATCATCCACCCACGCTGCGCTTCTATACATGGTTGCCTGTTGCCCTGTCGTTGGGCCATCATCAGCACCGATATCCCGATGAGTGGAAGCAGCTAATCTGGAACGGCGACCCGATCGAATTAGTGCGCCGACCGAGTGGAGGACGCGCCGTTTTGCATCAGGGAGATTTGACTTACGCCGTGATCACATCGGGGTTGTCTGGCAATCGAATGCAGGCATATCAAACCATCTGTGAATTTTTGATTGCGGGGTGGCGATCGCTCAATGTTGATCTCCATTACGGGCAAGCGAGACGCAGCTACATCCAAGATCCCAACTGTTTTGGAACGGCAACGGTCGCAGATTTAGTCATGTCTGATGGCGCAAAGCTAATCGGCAGTGCTCAATTGCGAAAGGGAGATGCAATTTTGCAACACGGCTCAATGCGATTAGAACCAGATCGGGAATTATTCGATCGTGTGTTCGGCTCAGAGTCGCTGATTCCAACCCTCCCGCCCCTCAAAGGCGACGGGCTGATTAGCGCGCTCATAGACGCTTTAACCCGATCGGCAACAGACTGTTTTGAGGTTGAATTTGAGACACGATCGCTGACGGAATCCGAGTGGCAGGCAATTTGCACCCCGTTAAAGTGACAAAGGATAGGACCGAGGCTTCTATTTTTTCATGTAGCTGTAGCCAACTGGATTAGGACATTGCTGCACGTAAAATACCCACCGCCCGAACAAGGGGCTTAAGCCCCTTGTCCTAACCTGACTGGCAACCGCTATAGCTTCTCGCTAAAAATTGCTGCAAAGCCTTGCCCTTTGACCCTATATCAGGGTAAATGAAGACGCTACCGGAAAGGCTTTTTGTGATGAGCATTGACTTTGGACGAGAGATCTGCGGCACCCTCGCGGCTGCGGAAACACGAGAATGGCTCGTCACCAACGGCATTGGAGGATATGCAGCAGGCACGATCGCAGGGCTT
>JBBQYE010000009.1:0-24847 GCA_038208945.1 Leptolyngbyales cyanobacterium
GCGGCTCTGTCAGCCAAATTTAGCGTTTGCTTTGATGGCGGAGAATTGGTTTCGGTGCGCGATCGCCGCAATGATATTGCCTTAGTCGCTCACCGATCGCCGTCTTCAGAAATTGGTTTTCGAGTGTGTTTAAATGTAGACGGACACTATTCGGGAGATGTTGGTGTTTTCATTCCAGAACATCAGTGTTTAGAATTCGTCGTTGCATTAACTCAAGCATATCTTAAATACACTCAAGACTATAATTCTGGCAAAGGTCGTAAACCTCGATATCGCAATCTCTTATCGAGTTGGGGTGATGACCAATGCTTAGAACGAGTGGAACAGTTGTTAGGATTTCCGTTACAGCGAGAAACTTCTTTTCTACCGTTGTCGTCTCCGTCTTATCACCATCTCGGCATTCATTCCCAAAATCAAACAGGTTTGTCCTATATCGGAATCGCGTTGCCGTTAGGTCGTCTAGAATCTTGGCGATTAAGAGAGTTAGCCCAGTTAACGCATTCTGGAAGTAGTAGATTGTGTCTGACTCCGTGGCAAACGATTCTGATTCCTGATGTTTCTGACGATCGTTTAGGTGATTTAGAGAGGGCGATCGCTAATCTAGGACTTCACATTTCATCGATTTGCTTTGATAGTGCATTAGTCGCTTGTTCGGGTCGAACCGGATGCGCGTCAGGGCTGACGGATACTCAAACTCAGGCATTGATGTTGGTGGAATTAACGGCCCATCTAGATCAGCCGTTGAATATTCATTTCAGTGGGTGTGAAAAGTCTTGTGCCCAACAGACTCCTAGTGATATTGCGCTGGTTGGAATTGAGCTGAAAGAGGGGAATGCGACGATCGAGGGCTATGACGTTTACGTGGGTACTAGAGAATCATCGTTTGGTCGGCGAATCCGATCAGTGAGTGCATCAGAAGTCACATCTTTAATCGATCAGATGTTACAAATCTATCAAAAACAGAGAATACTAGATGAATCGTTTAAGATATTTGTGGATCGACACTCGATTGATCAATTAAAACAATGGTTTGATTCAAAGAATAATCAGTATTTAGTATCGCATTCGATCACAGGTTGACGATCATGATTGACTACATCCAAGACGGAACCGAAATCTATCGTCGATCGTTTGCCACAATCCGATCGGAGGCAAATTTATCAGTCTTGCCATCCGATTTAGAACGGGTCGCTGTACGCCTGATTCATAGCTGTGGCATGACCGATATTGTGTCTGATTTATCCGCCTCACCCGGAGCCGCCACTGCTGGACGAAAAGCTTTGATCGCAGGTGCCCCGATCCTGTGCGATGCGCGGATGGTGGCAGAAGGCGTGACTCGTAAACGTCTCCCTGCCGAGAATGTTGTCATTTGCACCCTTCAACATCCTGATACGCCTAGGTTAGCAGAACAGATGGCAACCACACGATCGGCAGCCGCACTCGAACTGTGGCGTGACCATTTAGAGGGGGCGATCGTGGCGATCGGTAATGCGCCAACTGCTCTATTTCGACTGTTAGAACTGTTGGATGAAGGCGTACCAAAACCTGCGCTAATTTTGGGGTTTCCGGTGGGGTTTATTGGTGCGGCAGAGTCAAAAGCAGCGTTAGCCGCCAACAGTCGAGGAGTGGCGTTTATTACGTTGCAGGGGCGACGAGGCGGCAGTGCGATGGCATCTGCGGCAATTAATGCGTTAGCAAAAGAGGATGAACTATGACACACGAAATGGGTCGGTTATATGGGTTAGGAATCGGACCAGGCGACCCAGAATTGCTGACGCTCAAAGCCTATCGAATTCTGCGATCAGTGCCTGTGATTGCCTATCCGACTATGGAGAATGGCAAAGTGTTGGCACGAGCGATCGTGGCAGATTTTTTGCGTCCTGAGCAAATCGAAGTGCCGATGCCGTTGCCGTTTAGTCCGGTGCGATCGTCTCAGCCCTACTATGATATCGCCGCCGAAAATTTGGCAGAGCATCTCAGCGCCGGACGCGATGTTGCCGTGCTGTGTGAGGGAGAACCCTTTTTGTACGGCTCGTTTATGTATCTGTTCAATCGCTTATCTAAAAAATTTCATACTGAGGTTGTGCCCGGAATCTCTTCGACGATGGCGAGTGCGTCTGCGTTGGGTGTGCCGCTCACTTACCGCAACGATGTGTTATCGATTATGCCAGCCACTCTCGATGCTGATATCTTGCACGATCGTCTTGCCGTTGCAGATGCGGCTGTAATTATTAAACTAGGCAGACATTTTAGTAAAGTTCGGGAGGTGTTGTCTGAGTTAGGATTGCTGTCTCGATCGCTCTACATTGAGCGGGCGACAATGCCCAACCAGCGTATTGTTCCGATCGCGGATGTCGATGCGGCTGAGGTTCCTTATTGGGCGTTGATTGTGGTTCCCAGTCTACAAACGTCGGTTAATTAAATGAGCGCACATGAAGAATGCTGCTGTGATTGTGTTGGGGCAGACGAGCGTTGTGGTGGCTCGACAGTTGATGGAGGCGTTGCCCAACGCGACGCTGTATGGATTGGCGGGTCGCACGATCGAGGTTGATGTCTCGTTTACTGATTTTGGGGCGACGTTGCGAGAATTGTTTGCCGACGGAACGCCAATCATCGGGCTGTGTGCGGCAGGGATTTTGATTCGCACGATCGCGCCTCTCCTCTCCGATAAGCGCTATGAGCCGCCCGTTTTAGCCGTTGCTGAAGACGGGAGCGCCGTAGTGCCGCTTTTGGGCGGATTGCAGGGTGTAAACGATTTAGCGCGGCAAATCGCAGCCGTTCTAGACGTTCAGCCTGCGATTACAACGACAGGCGATATCCGGTTTCGGACGACGCTTCTCAATCCGCCGTCGGGCTATCAGTTAGCAAACCCAGACGATGCGAAAACGTTTATCTCAGATTTGCTAGCAGGTTCAACAGTTCGGCTAGAAGGGGCTGCACCTTGGTTGAGTGAAAGCAAACTTCCGATCGCCCACGACGCGCCTCTAACTCTACAAATTACCGAGCGTAACGGATGCCCAGCGTCTGACCGCTTGGTCTATCATTCTGCAACGTTAGCAATCGCCGTCAGCCATTTATCAGAATCGGTGGTTGAAGTCGTTCAGAAAATTCTTGAGGAATCAGATCTCGCGATCGCGTCCATAGCAGGAATTTTTGCGTCAGTGAATGAGATGGGACATCCCGCACTTTCATCTCTTTCTCAGGCGTTGCAGGTGCCGATCCGATTTCTCAATTTGTCCAATGTTGAGGAAATCGCACTCGCTGCGGCAGGGGAATCGAGTCAACTGCTCGTCTCTCAGCAAACATCAGAACTGAGTTGCACGATCGCTCTCTCATCTCAGCCCATTGATGTAGAGACGATCGGGAAACCTCGCGGACAGTTAACGATCGTCGGCACCGGACCTGGCGGAGAAAAATGGATGTCTCCCGAAGTCAAAGATGTACTGCGATCGGCAACCGATTGGGTCGGCTACAAATTCTATCTCGACTTAGCGGGTTCTCTCCGCGAAGGGCAACAGCGCCACGATTCCGACAATCGCGAAGAACTCGATCGGGCACGATTTGCGTTAGATCTCGCCGCAACTGGAAAATCGGTTGCGGTCGTTTCATCGGGCGACCCCGGCATTTTTGCAATGGCGGCGGCTGTGTTTGAAGTGCTAGACCACGATGCTAAACCCGAATGGCTCCGGCTAGACATCCAAGTGGCTCCGGGCATCTCGGCAATGCAAGCCGCCGCCGCTCAGATTGGAGCACCGTTGGGACACGATTTTTGTGCGCTGTCTCTCTCGGATATTCTCAAGCCCTGGGCAGTGATTGAGCAACGCATTGCTGCTGCCGCCCAAGCCGATTTGGTGATGGCGTTCTACAATCCGATATCCAAGCAGCGCACTTGGCAACTGGGAAAAGCGCGGGAGATTTTATTGCAGTGGCGATCGCCCAATACTCCGATCGTGCTGGCGCGAAACTTGGGCAGACCGGGGCAATCGGTGCGCGTCTGCACGCTTGAGCAATTCTCGCCCGAAAACGTAGATATGCGAACGGTGGTGTTAGTGGGTTCTAGTCAGACTCGATCGATTCCTCGTCCATATGGCGGCATTTGGGTTTACACGCCGAGACGCTATGAGAATCCATAGTTATAGATTATCTAACACGCTGCGAATGACTTGATAAATCGATTCGAGTTCACGATCGCTAATACAGTAAGGAGGCATTAAATATAGTGTGTTGCCAAGCGGACGAATGAAGAATCCTAGATCCAGGAATCGTTCTCGCAATAGAGATCCGGTCATGTTGAAATAGCCCGATGATTGATCGGTCGTGATTTCCACCGCAGCGATCGTCCAAGGTCGCCAAATAGGGGAATCTGTCCTGTCATTGGGAAGGTTCATTGGGATGCAAATTTAATGTGACCAGACATAAATGTGCGAATGGTGCCGTCAGAAAGTCGTAATCGGAGACAGCCACGATCGTCAATCCCAATCGCTTCCCCTGAAATCTGCTCTTGTGATGTCTCGATCGTGATAAATCTACCCAAAAGAGCATCTCGCTCTCGCACTACGGATAACAGATTAGAGAATTGAGACGAATGAATGGATGATTGCATTATTCCAGCTAACTGCAACAAGTAATAACGTAGTTTTTCAATTAAAGAATGCTCGTCTGGAATAATTGGAACAACTTCGTGAAGACTAATCGGATTTTTGAGGGGTGTAATCTCTAGGCTTGAAAAGTCAGCCTGGTAATTTAGACCAACCCCGATCACAAGTTTAGTTCTATTAGTTACACCATTCGTAATGCCTTCACACAAAATTCCAGCTAGCTTGCGATCGTGGAGCCATACATCATTCGTCCATTTTAAGCGCAACTGACTCTGTAGTCTTGGAATCAAATCTTCAACAGCATAGATAACGGCTAATCCCGCAATCAGACTAAACTGAGGTAATTGAGCGGCAGGGAGTCGATCGAGCACTACACTCAACGTCAATACACCCGGAGGCGAATGCCATTTGCGCCCATGTTGCCCCCGTCCATGAGTTTGGTGACGAGTAAAGACAACGGTGCCGTGATCGAGTTGAGCAAGATGCTCGATCGCCCAAGTGTTGGTGCTCGGACAAGCGTCTTGCCACTTCAACCACGGTGGTAAGGGGTTAAATGTCGAATCGCTCATAACGCTCAAACTGCAAACCTGATAAAGAATAGCATCTGGCGTGAAAATGAAAGAATGTATCTCTCGATACGGTTCCTTCTAGCAGGTTAAGACGTATACTAAGCTCAAATCTTTTAGATTTTGGTCAACAAGACACAAACAGAATTCGCTTCTAGGGTTCCGGTTTAGCTGAGTTAAACGTCTGGTCCGAGAGAAGCAACCGTTTTTTAATCAGACGGTCACACGGCGGGAAAAAAGCCCGGGAGAGCCAGAGGGCAGTCATTGACTGTCGGCGGCTTCCTGGGCTTTTGCCATTTATTGCAAGGAGTGAATTATGTCTACCGCACAAACAACTGAGCATTCTTTAGAAATTGATCCCGCGCTGATTTTGTGGGATGAAATCATTCCCGGCGGGGCTTATTGGTCGCGAGTGATTCAGCGTGGCACCACTCTACGGATTGTCGATTTAGAAGGGTCGAGAGGGCTTTCGATGCTGTGCTATAACGCCGATAACGGGGTCGAACGATATAACGCCGCCGATACCGCAAAAATTCAGTTCAATGCGTTCTTAAAAAAAGGGATGGTGCTCTATTCCGATATGGGGCGCGTGTTATTTTCACTGACCGAAGATACTGGTGGACATCACGACACTTTAGCGGGATGCAGTAATGTTGCCACCAATGCCGCGAAGTATGGCGATGATAGCCGCAACTCTCGCGACAATTTCTTACTCGCCCTGACAAAGCGAAACATGGGCAAAAAAGACATCATGCCGAATCTGAATCTGTTTTCTCAAGTAGCGATCGAGCCAGATGGCTCAATGACTTGGGTCGAGGGCGCTTCGCAAGCAGGCTGTTTTGTTGATTTGCGTGCCGAGATGAATGTTTTAGCGATTCTCTCAAACTGCCCCCATGTGCTTGATCCCGTTACAAGCTACGATCCTAAACCCATTCGCGTGGTTGTTTGGAAATCACCCGCGCCGGGGGCTGATGATCTGTGCCGAACGGCATCACCGGAGGCGATTCGCGGATTTCAAAATACTGATGCTTTGTTTATTTAATTTATTGCGGTCGAGAGGAGTACATCATGGTTTCAACGACACAATCTGAATTAGATCCTAAGTTAGCCGTTTATGATCAGGTTCTCGCCGCCCGCAAGCCGTGGGCACAGGTGATCAAAAAAGGTCAAACTCTGCGAATTGTTGATTTGGGAGGCAATCAAGCGGTCGATTTTTTGGTCTATAACGCCGATGATCCGAGTGAACGATATAGCACACCTGACACGATTCGGATGCAGGGAAACATCTTTATTACAACGGGAACGAAACTTTATTCTAATGATGGAAATGCGCTGATGACGGTAGTTAAAGACACGTGCGGAAAGCATGATACATCAGGCGGGGCGTGCAGTTGTGAAAGCAATTCGGTGCGGTTCGGACTAGATAAAAAATGGCAGCACGCCTGCGTCGAAAATTTTCTCTATGCTCTCAAAGATTATGGAATGGGCAAGCGAGATATGACGAGCAACATCAATTTCTTTATGAATGTGCCTGTTAGCAAAGACGGCACATTAGAAATTGTCGATGGCATTTCTGATCCCGGTAGCATTGTCGATTTATACGCTGAGATGAATGCACTGGTAGTCATTTCCAATTGTCCGCAGATGAACAACCCGTGTAACGCTTACAATCCGACTCCGATTCAATTGCTGATCTGGGATGCGCTTTAGCTACTGTTCTCCTAACCATTCACCATGTTCGATAAAGTTTTGGTTGCCAATCGGGGCGAGATTGCCTGTCGCATTATTCGCACCCTCGATCGTCTTAATATCGCATCCGTTGCCGTTTATTCTGAAGCCGATACAAATGCCCGTCATGTGGCGATGGCGGGTGAAGCCGTAGCGATTGGAACCGCGATCGCTGCCGATAGCTATTTGCGCTGGGAGCGAATTTTGGAGGCGGCGCAGCAGACGGGTGCTCAGGCGATTCATCCGGGGTATGGTTTTTTGAGTGAGAACGCTGAGTTTGCGGAAGCTTGTGCGGCTGCGAATATCGTGTTTATCGGTCCGACTCCCGATCAGATGCGACGATTTGGACTGAAGCACACGGCGAGAGAATTAGCGTCTCAGCATCGAGTGCCATTGCTGCCGGGGAGTCCGCTTTTGGGGAGTTTGGAAGAAGCGCAGATTGCGGCAAGTACAATCGGGTATCCCGTTATGCTCAAAAGCACCGCAGGGGGAGGTGGCATTGGGCTACAGCTTTGTCGAACTGGGGACGCACTGCCAGAATTATTTCAGACCGTTCAACGGTTAAGTCAGAATAATTTTGGTCAAAGTGGGGTGTATTTAGAGAAATATGTCGGTCGTGCCCGACATCTAGAAGTGCAGATTTTCGGTGACGGTAAAGGCAACGTAATTGCCCTCGGTGAGCGAGATTGTTCAATTCAGCGTCGCAATCAAAAAGTGATTGAAGAAACTCCGGCACCGGGAATCAGCGATCGTCTGCGTCACAATTTAGCAGAAGCGGCGGTGAGATTGGGTAAGGCAGTCAATTATCAGTCAGCGGGCACCGTTGAGTTTGTGTTGGATGCCTCTACAAACGAGTTTTATTTTTTGGAGGTCAACACTCGCTTACAGGTTGAGCATGGCATCACCGAAGAGGTAACCGGAGTTGATTTGGTTGAGTGGATGGTTCGATTAGCGGCGGATGATTTATTTCCGCTAGAGGAGTATCAACATCAGCCTCAAGGACATTCGATTCAGGTCAGAATTTACGCTGAAGATCCCGGTAAAAGCTTTCAGCCAAGCTCTGGGCTATTGACAGAGGTTGTGTTTCCCGATTCTGTCCGGTGTGATACGTGGGTCGATCGCGGCACTGAAATTACGCCCTTTTACGATCCACTGATTGCGAAGGTGATTGTGAAAGAAACTAATCGCGAAGACACGATCGAGCAATTGAAATCAGCGCTCGATGAATGTCAAATTGCAGGGCTGGAATGTAACCTAGATTATCTGAGACAAATCTTAGATGACGAGACTTACAACGCTGGCGGTATTAGTACGCGATTTCTAGATTCGTTTCACTATGCGGCGAGTACGATCGACATTTTAGACCCTGGAACCTTCAGCACGATTCAAGACTATCCGGGACGCACAGGATATTGGAATGTCGGGGTGCCTCCATCGGGGGCAATGGATCAGTTGGCATTCCGGCTAGCAAATCGGTTGGTGGGCAACTCGTCGGATGCCGCAGGGCTAGAGTTTACGGTGTCAGGTCCGACGCTGCGGTTTAACACCGATGCAGTGATCTGCCTGACGGGGGCGGCGATGAATGCCACGATCGACGATCGTCCCGTTTCTTTTTGGGCAGCAGTTTCGGTTTCGGCAGGGAGTACTTTAAAGCTCAAATCCATTCAAGGAGACGGCTGTAGAACTTATCTCGCGGTGCAAAACGGATTCAAAATCCCCGATTATTTGGGCAGCAAAGCGACCTTTACGCTGGGGCAATTTGGCGGACACTGCGGACGGACTCTTCGCACCGGAGACGTGCTGAAATTACATCGCGCTGAATTGAACCGTGAGCCACGATCGCTGCCCCCTAATCTAATTCCACGCTATACCAACACCTGGGAAATTAACGTCATTTACGGTCCGCACGGTGCACCAGATTTCTTCACAGACGCGGACATTCAGACTTTTTTTGCAACCGATTGGGAAGTTCATTACAATTCCTCTCGAACCGGGGTTCGGTTGATTGGTCCGAAGCCTCAGTGGGCACGAACAGACGGCGGTGAGGCGGGGCTACATCCCTCAAATATTCACGATAATGCCTATGCGATCGGAACCATCGATTTCACGGGAGATATGCCTGTGATTCTGGGTCCCGATGGTCCTAGCTTAGGCGGATTTGTCTGCCCCGCTACGATTGTGCAGTCTGATCTCTGGAAAGTGGGACAACTTAAACCAGGAGACACGATTCGATTCCATCGGTTAACGTTTGCGGAAGCCCTTCAAAGAGAACTGATTCAAGATCAAGAAATTGACACGTTACAAAAGAATCCACAGTCCCAAAATTTCAGTAATCAATCAGATTCCACAACGTTAAATCAATCGAATCGAGCAACGCTATACGAAATTTCTGAAACGCCAGACCAAATTGCAGTAACTTACCGTCAATCAGGAGATAAATATCTTCTAATTGAATATGGTGAATTGGTACTGGATTTGAATCTGAGATTCCGAGTTCATGCGCTGATGAATTGGTTACAAAACAATTCGCTACCGGGAATTTTAGAATTAACACCCGGAATCCGATCGCTACAGGTTCACTACGATAGTCGCATTTTGCCTTTAGCAGAACTACTAGAAACGCTGATTGCGGCTGAAGGAGAGCTACCTGCGATCGAGGACATGGAAGTGCCAACGCGAATTATTCATCTGCCGCTCTCGTGGGAAGACGAATCGACGTTATTGGCGATCCAGAAATATATGCAGTCGGTGCGAAACGATGCGCCGTGGTGCCCCAGCAATATCGAATTTATTCGACGAATCAACGGCTTAGAAAGTGTTGAACAGGTCAAAGAAATTGTCTTTAACGCCAGTTATCTCGTGATGGGATTGGGCGATGTCTATTTGGGGGCACCTGTCGCAACTCCGATCGATCCGCGTCATCGGTTAGTGACGACAAAATATAATCCTGCTCGCACCTGGACACCCGAAAATGCAGTCGGGATTGGCGGCGCTTATCTGTGTGTCTATGGCATGGAAGGTCCGGGTGGCTATCAGTTTGTCGGTCGCACGGTGCAAATGTGGAATCGCTATCAACAAACGGCTGACTTTCAGGCAGGAAAACCGTGGCTGCTGCGCTTCTTCGATCAGATTCGGTTCTATCCCATGTCTGCCCCCGACCTGCTGAAGTATCGCGATGCGTTTATTCAAGGCAAGGTGAAAATGGAGATTCAGGAAGAAACCTTTAGTCTGAGAGGCTATAACGAGTTTTTACGATCGATATCCGATGAGACCACTGCTTTCAAAACAAAACAACAGGCTGCATTTGAAGCAGAGCGCGATCGCTGGGCAGAACTCAATCTTCAGGTCGAGACGGCGATCGAGCCTCCCGCAGTCGTTCCAGAAAGTGAGTTAGCGTTACCGCCCAACAGCGAGGTTGTGAGGGCGCATATCCCTGCTAATGTCTGGCAAATTGTGGTCGAGACAGGTGACGTGGTTGAGGTGGGCGATAAGCTCGTTGTGTTGGAGGCGATGAAAATGGAGATCGCGATCGTTGCTCCGGTTGCAGGTACGATTCTCGATGTTCTATGCACCCAAGGACAATTGGTTTCAGTCGATCAGGTTTTATTTGTGATTCAGACTGAGGTGAATCTACTCGACTAAGATCTGCTTCACTGAGCGATGCGCTATTTAAGCTTGTTCCGCTTAAGTTTGAGTAGGAGAAATACGATCGTGCTTGGGATTTGCCACTGTCGCATTATTAACTCCATAGTCAAGAGACCCCGGCTGCTTTTAGTGCCAGCGTAAAAACTATCTTTGCTGCTTCGCTTACTGTTGTTTCACTGGCTTTGTTTGCCATTGCTTTGCCCCAACGCATCAATTTCTCTTTCAGAGCAGGATTCGCTTCTGCTTGCTTTGCTATACCATCGGCGACCTGTTGCTGAGAGTCTTCGACAGTCACGCCCTGATTTTGAAGCTGTTGAAGTAAGTCTTGAATTTGTTGAGCCGCTTGCGTCAGGTCTTGGCTCATGTTGATATATTGAACATTGCTCTGTTGACTCCCAGCTTGAGCAGTGTCGATCAAACTACCAATATTGGAACCTCGCAGATCGTATTTAGGAGATTGGTTCTCAGCCATTGTTTGAATAATCCTCTCTAAGTTTGTATTGCTTTGACGAAAGTATCTTACGTCGTTTCGGTATTCTGCCACTCGTTCTTCTAATTGTCGAATTTGTCCTTCATAGAGTTGCTTTGCTTGATATTCGATCGTTGCCTTATCCAATTCAGGCGACACTTCTAATCGAATGACAAATGCACCACCGCTTTTCTTCTCGATCGCTTGTATGGAAAGGTTACTATCGCCATACTCGGCTTGTAGTTCCTGGAATGAGGCGAAAAAGGCTTTCCAGTCAATCCCATCAGCAAAGATGAGGTCAACGGTTTCGAGAGCTTTTTGAAATAGAGCAGTGAACTCTCCAGGTTTGAAACTACCGCTACTAGGGCGACGTTCTTGCCGTCTCCGCTTCAAATAGACATACTCACAAATTATGCTATCCAGATTGGTTTCACTGTTGATATTCCAGTCTTCTAAACAAGCTCCGGTAAAGGTTGCACCTGTGAAGTTAGTGGCTAGTGCCTGGGTTTGAGTAAGATTTACTGCACTCAGATTAGCGTTGCTGAAATTCACGCCATTCAGGTTGACACTACTTAGGTTAGCGCTATGCAGATCAGCGTCACTGAGGTCCACGTGCCAAAGATTTATATCTCTTAGATCATCACTGAGGTCTATTTCGCTGAGGTTCACACCCCTGAAGTCTATTCCGCTGAGGTCTATATCCCTAACATCTATACTACTGAAGTCTATTCCGCTGAGGTCTATCCTGCTGAGATTAACACCTCTGAGGTTAACACCAAACAGCTCGGCACTGCTGAGGTCTATCTTGCTAAGTTTGTCACCGCTGAGATCTATTCCACTAAGGTTAGCATTGCTGAAATCTATCCCGCTAAGGATAGCATTGCTAAGATCTATCCCATCAAGATTGGCATCGCTAAGGTCAGCACCGCTAAGATCAGCACCGCTAAGGTCAGCACCGCTAAGGTCAGCATCGCTAAGGTCAGAACTACTGAGGTTAGCATCTCTAAGATTGGCACCAATGAGGTCAGCACTAAAAAGATTGACACCGCTCAGATTGGCACTGCTAAGGTTAGCACCACTAAGTTTGGCACCTCTGAGATCAGAACTACTGAGATCAGCACCAATGAGGTTAGCACTACTAAGGTTGGCACCAATGAGGCTAGAAATGCCAAGGTTAGCCCCGCTGAGGTTAGCGTCAATGAGGCTGGAAATGCCAAGGTTAGCACCCCTCAGATTGGCATTGCTAAGATCAACACTACTCAGATTGGCACCAATGAGGTCAACTTCTACGCTAGAACATTCTTGTCGCCACTGATTCCAAACCTCCACCCCTTGTTTCAGCAAATCTAACTGTTCCTGATTCGCCACTGTCTTTCCTTTATCCTTATTACTTCCCACTATTTCTTCAGTCTGACCGCACCCAATCCCTAAACCTTTCTCTATCAACTTTAAGGTAACGTTAGTCATCGATCAAACGATCGAGCAGCCAATCGATCGCTCTCGGCATCTGCCACTTGCTGAAAGTGTCGTCGATAGGTCTTCTCGTTCAACTTGCTGTACCGACTCAAGCTCGTGACGTTGACGTTGACGCACACCACCAGCATGGTCGTGAACAACATCACAAAAAAGGTCACTTGCGGTTTGCGAAAACGCCCACTTTGGTCAGTAGGCTCTCTACAATGGCTGCCATCGCTATTCATCCGGTGCTTGGTTGATACTGTCCCCTCTCCCAAAAGGAGAGGGCTAGGGTGAGGGTAAAATCTGTGCTTCACAGATCGATTCAGAAACGCCAAAGGATTATCCTTTTGGAAGCATCTCCCTTGTAAACTTGCACAAAAACAGAATCTCTTAATGTGTTGTCTGTGGATTTCGACTCCGCTCAACCCACTCGATTTCTCTCAGCGCACTCATTGAGAGTCGAGATCTAAGCAAAGTCGAAGCCCGAAGAAATCGATCGAGACTCGATTAGACCGCAGTTCCTCTAGCGTGAAAGGGGCACCGCTCCAGCACCGTTCGGGGTCGCTCCATTGATTGGAGCGATCGTTCCGTTCTGAGACTGATTTAGATTGGTCGCCAGTTGTTTTTTGGAGCGTCTGTAATTACTCGGCGGTTTTCCACCTGCCATCTCATACTCCTTGCTGTCTCTGCCATACGTCGCTGCCACAGCGCTCAAAAGCCGTGTTGACAGCATGGATACGGCAGCTTCAACTTCGGCGAACTCAATGCGGGTGCGATCGACCGCGGAAAGAGCAAGATTATGAGTCTGCAAACAGGTGTCTGAAGTGGTAATCAAGGCAGCATAGTCTTGCAGGGTTAGCCCATTGCCTATCTCTAGATTGGGATGAATCGATTGCAGCCCGCGTAATCTTGCCTGCGCTTTTTCTAAAGTGGTAGAACGTCGTTTTTGATAAACCATAGAGTAGATAGCTCCCAATGCCAGATACGATCGTGGTGACAGGTTCACTTTAGACCTGCGCTCAGTCCACCGAGATCCGTAGAACCTTGGAATCTAGTTGATCAGCGGAGTTGCTGTTGCGCTCAACTTCCGTAAACTCCGCTATTCAGGGAGTCAGAAACCGTTTCGTAGACCTCAGTGCTCATTTCGTAGGTCTCAACAACGGCTTTGTGGGTCTCAACAACGGTTTCGTGAACCTCGGTGCTCGTTTCGTGGGTCTCAACAACGGTTTCGTAGACATCAGTGCTCGTTTCGTGGGTCTCAACAACGGTTTCGTAGACATCAGTGCTCGTTTCGTAGACCTCAACAACGGTTTTGTAGACATCAGTGCTCGTTTCGTAGACCTCAACAACGGTTTTGTAGACCCCAAGCGTTATTTCTACAAAAAAGCTACCGATCTAATTAGACCTCCTGCACGAATCCTTCGCCCTCACCCTAGCCCTCTCCCGAAGGAGAGGGAACAGGAGGTTCTAGCTTCCTTCTCCCTAGGGAGAAGGGTTGGCGAGGGCTTGCCTCACTTCGTAAGGAGGGCTGTCCAGAGGTTCTAGCTCCCTTCTCCCCAGGGAGAAGGGTTGGGAATGAGGGCTGTCCAGATTCACGCAGGAGGTCTATTGAGGCGCAGTTCAGAACAAACAAGCACTCGATCGATAGCTTTGTTAAAACTGTACGAAGTTTGAGGGAGAAAACCTCTGTGCTTAAGATCTCAGCGCGTCTAACATAGCTCGGTAGATGTGGCTTTGATCAATCGCACTCGGAACGCCCGGAATTTTATAGCGCTTCGTCGTTCCACCGGGGGGACTGTCTACAAAATCGACCTCGCGACCGACATAATCTGCCAGCTTGAGTGCGCCACCCTGGAAATAGACGGGCACCATACGATTGCTGTGGTTGCCCCACCCATATTTGATGGCAGGGTCAGATCCCCAAAAGTGACCTGCGGTAGCGGGCGTGTGCTTGTTGTAGGTCAGGTCGGCTGCTCCATTTGACTGCACGAGCTGCGCGTAGTTCTCGTTTAAGGTCAAATAGTGATCGTGATCGGCAGTGACGATTAGCACATTCTTCTTCCAGCCGCCGTTTTGACCGACCCAGTTGATGACTTCTGAGACAGCAGTGTCAAATGATCGCATCGTTCCAACCAAGTTGTCGAGGTTGTTGTCGTGGGCTGCCCAATCAATGTCGCCCCCTTCAATCATCAGCCAAAACCCGTCTTTGTCTTTGCCGAGCACCTCTAGCGCAGCGCGACTCATTTGAGCCAATGTTGGATTCGCTTTGACCTCTTTAGCGATGAACTGAGCGTCGGTTTCACCCGGAGCCAAGGGACGAACGACATCTGGCTTAGGAATTTGAGTGCCGTTGTTAACCAAGGGGGCTGTGGCAGTTGAGGCAGCAGCAGTTGAGTAGAGGGAAAAGTTGTCTAACCCTGTAATGCTGTAATTGCCCGATGATCCCTGAGTCGGAATGTTGCCATTCTGACCACGAGCGCCATACAGCCCTAGCAGCCGTTCACCTTTGTTGGGGTCAATTTTTGCAGCGGTTTGAATCAGAGTTTTGCCGCCATCGACGATCGCACCTAAATCATTCGTCGTCGTGACTTTGGTATCACGCTCTAAAAACGTGTAGCCATAGCGGTTGCTGGTAGGCTTTGACTTCAGTTCATCATAAGTAGACTTTCTGATGTAGGTAAAGCCAGCAGGCGTTCCGGTAGTTGCGGGAGTCGCGTTCTCAAAGTCTAGAGGATGTCCACCCCCGATCAACACAGTGGGCAAATAGCCTTGATCTTCTCGAATCGCTTCTTGCAAAATGTTGTCAAGCGCTGGAAAATCGTTGTCATATTTGTTACGACGATTGACGCTCGATGCTGCCGCTCCTGGAGTTGCGTGGGTGATCGGCACTGATGTAACTAAGCCCGTCGATTTGCCTAACGCTCTAGCATCTTGCAGAATGGTTTTCACCGTAGTCCGCTCGTAGATGTCTACTGCCATTGCGTTGTTGTAGCTCTTGACCCCGGTGTACAGCGTCGATGCCGTGTTTGCCGAGTCGGGATAGCTGCACTTAATATATTCAGGGTCAGCACTGCCCGGAGACGCAGGGTTCAAAGGAGTCCAGGGGTTCGGTCCTCCTTTGGCAGGCTCGTATCCAACAATGTTGCCACCTAGAGGATTGCCCCCAGTACGGCAAGATTGGTTAGCGGTAGCCGTCAAGTTGCGGGCTGGTGTGCCAGGATTGAGCGCTGGGTTAAACTGAAAGCCAGCCCGAACTGGAGCCGCGCCTGTGGCTCCGCCCGATGCGGGGGTTTCTAATGCACTGTTGCCTGTTGAACCAGCGATCGTCGTTCCATAAGTGGTGGCGTAGGTGTAGCCCGTCAGCTTCTGAAAGCTCAATCCCCGTCCTTTTCCAGCCGTGTAGAGCGGTGTGCCGTTTGCCACAGCCGCTGCACGAGCCATATTCCAGCCCATGCCGTCACCAATCATCAAAATGACGTTGACTCCGTTGCCCTCTTGAGCAGCCAAGGCGGAGGGTGTGGTAAGAGGAACCAGATTTAAGGAAATAATGCAGAAAAGGCACGCCATAAAAATGGATAGATGCCGAGTCATAGTCTGAAGAACGTTTATCATGGCAGATTCCTTTAGCGGTGAGCTTCGGGTTGATGGATAGGCACAGAAAGCTGTGAACTTCACTCAGAGCGAAGTTCGACAATTTCAAGAGTTTTACAGAGGTAAGAAGTCTAATCAGAGATAGCCCGATCGAGCTACTGATAGTAGTTGGGTGCCCGGTGAGAGGCGGCGGTTTCTAAGGCAAACTCGTTGATCGGCGGTTGAACCTGCAACTCATTCACCACCGGAGCGCTTTGCACAGGGGCGATTTGAGGGGCAGAAAACGAGGCGATCGCCAGCATCAAGGCTCCGCAAAAGCCAACGAGAAAGTAGATGCACCAGCGCAGAGGTTGAGGAAAATTGAAGATCATCATGGGTTACTCTAGGTTGAAGAACGGTCGGTTTGGGAAGTCAGATTGAGACATTTGTTGAGCCGCCGCCCCTTTGCAGCAAGCAGGGTTCCGGTCACGGCAAGCAGTCCAAGCACGACACCGGGTTCAGGAACCTTTTTGGCAACGAGTTTTGCGGTTCCTAGCTTGGCACCTGTCAAACCGAGGTCGGTTCCGGCGATCGTAGCAGCGCTGAGAGAATCGTTAAACTGCTGGGCAACTTTGACATCAAACCCAGGAACAGTGAGAATGCCCTCCGCCAACGTGGGAGCGCCTGTGGGAGTTAAATCGAATAACCGTAAGCCTGTGGTCAGCGTATCTCTGAGAAAAAAGCCTTGATCGAAGCCGATCGAGAAATCCCCAACTTCTAATGATGACGGATAGCTGAGTTTGGCTTCGTCAACCGCAAACTTAATGCCACCAGAATGCTCGATCGTGCCGCTCACCGGAGCAAATGCCTGAGTCGTCGCATCATAGCTAAACCTAAAATCAGTGCTAGGGTTGATTGCAAATCCAAGCCCAAAGCCCGTCGCTGCGGGAACGGTGCCAAAACTGCTGTCAAACTTCAACCCTAGCGATGTGAGGGCATCGAGAGCTGCTTTATCTAGCTGAAGGCTGGTCGTTCCTGAGCCAACTTGATAGGTTGAAGGAGCCGCCTGAACGGGAGCCGCTGCGACGATCGCAACCGTTGCTATCCCCAGTAAAGCGCTTAGAGAATGAAGACGCATAGGTAAGTTGAATAAATGACTAGAGGTTCAGAAATCTCTTACTTAGGTTAATACTTAGTTTGCTAGACTCCGTGTTGTCCCCAATACATGGGAGGTTAAGCTTTGGTTGAAGAATGGGTGTAGTTTGGGTTTTTCGAGCGATTGTTCACTGATTATCTGAAGCGTCACCTCTTGAATCAAAAACGTCTCAGATAAATGAGTTTTGATTTGTTCTAAAAGACAATCGCGATCGTGAGCCTCTAGCGATGCCGAAACATATAAATGGGCGTTAACTGCAACCTGACCGGATGTAATGCTCCAGATGCGCAAATTTTTGACCTGAGCGATCGGCTCAAATGTCAGCAGTGATGTCTCGACTTCTATGGGGTCGATTGACCGGGGCGCATATTCTAGCAAAACTTCCAGGCTTTCTCTAATGAGCGGTAGAGCGCTGACGGTAGTTAACCCCGCCACTACCAGACTCGCGGCAGCATCCATCCACATCCAATGCCAAAAATAGATCGCTAAACTTGCGGCAATCATTCCGATCGAGCTAGCCGCATCTGCCATGACGTGCAAAAAGGCGGCTCTTAGATTCAAATCAGTTTGACTGCGCTGGTGCAGCAATCCTAAATTTAGGCTATTGACTCCTAGCCCGACGGTTGCCCCCATCAGCATTGGCAACCCCAAAACCGTCTGCGGCGTATGGAAACGATCGACGCTTTCCCAAATCACAAACGCGGCGATCGCCAATAGACTTAACCCATTGAGTAACGCAACCAGAATTTCGGCTCGCTGATGCCCGAAGGTCGATCGACCTTTAGCCGGGCGTTGAGCGATCCAAGCGGCGATCAGCGTCAGTCCTAGCGCTGCAATGTCTGCACATAAATGCCCTGCGTCAGCTAGCAGTGAGAGACTATGGCTCAATGCTCCGATCGCTAGCTCAGTGGCAAAAAGGCTGCTTAACAACACGAGTGCAATGCTCACCATCTGCACTTTTTGATGTGTATTTTCTGAGTGCAGATAGCCGCAATAGCAGGGGCGTAAGACCAATGGTTTGCGGGCAGTAGGTCGATTGACGGTTAGGGTCATGCAGCGGAACTCAAGACGATAGATTGAGACAGGGAGACAACCGCCTGCCCATGTCTGTGAACAGACTATCAGGTTTATCTTTAATAGGTGGGTAAGCGAACGTTAACCTTGCGTAAACAGTTTGGGGCAGCGATCGGGCAACGTTGAAAACACTGACTCCTACGATCGATTCAGAACTATACTGACAACAGACTTCCTGCACGAATCCTTCGCCCTCACCCTAGCCCTCTCCCCAAGGAGAGGGAACAAAAGGTTCTAGCTCCCTTCTCCCTGGGGAGAAGGGTTGGCGAGGGCTTGCCCCACTTCGTGAGGAGGGCGAAAGATTCACGCAGGAGGTCTAATCATCCTTTGCGGCGTTCATCCTGTGGGTTCGACTTCAAAACCTAAATTAGCTCGAAGGCGGAGTGTTCGCTCTCGGTTGCTCCTGTCTGTTTGTGCAGCCGGACTCGTCGCAGTCGTGCTGCCGTCGGAGTTTCATTGGGCGACCCGCCTTCTCTGCATTTGGGATACGGGAATGATTTGCTTTCTCGGTTTGATTTGGCAGTTGATGCTGACTGCTACACCTGACTCAATGCGCCGCTACGCTCAGCAAGAAGACTTTGGACGCTTAGTCATCTTGAGTCTGGTGACGACAGCCGCCTGTGCAAGTCTGTTTGCGATCGTCTTTCTTCTGCACGACAAAGGGGTAGAGAAGCGGCTGCTGCTGTTGCACCTAACACTCTCGATCGTGACGATCGTCGGTTCGTGGCTGTTGGTGCATACGATTTTTGCTTTCCACTACGCGCACGCCTACTACAAATCGGGAAAGTCACTGCATCAGTGTAAAGAAGATGGCTTAGATTTTCCGGGGGATGTCGAGCCAGATTACTGGGATTTTCTCTACTTTTCGTTTGTGATTGGCATGACGAGTCAAACAGCAGACGTGTCAGTGACTGCTCGTGAGATTCGACGGCTGGCGCTGCTGCATGGCGTGCTGGCGTTTTTCTTCAATACCACGATCGTCGCCATGACCATCAACATTATTGCGGGGCTAATTTAATTCGCGAAAATAGCGCTTGTAGGACTTACGGACTTGTTCCCCTGAGTTGCCAAATTCTAGTGGACTTCGCTTATTCTCGGCAAGAACTCTATCATCTGATTCGGACTCAAAAAACTGAGACGTTTGAAGATTTGCTTACGGCTCATGGACAGGACAAAGGCTGCGAAATTTGCAAGCCTTCGGGCTAACTTGGGAAGGTCCGTTTCAACGGACGCAGGATCTGACGTGATTCGCGTTCAGTCCGGTTTAACGGACTTTCCACCACTCGCCCGAACTTCAGTTCAGGGCGAGATAGCAACGAAGACCAGAGTTCTAAACCACGTCTGAGCCTCTTGTCTGTCCAAATTGTTTTCTTTAACCCACCTAATACTTCCATTCCTATGATTCAAGCCTTACCGATTCAGCAATCAACTAGCCAATGGGTCACAGTTTGCACGATCGAGCAGATTCTTCCCAACACGGGCGTATGGGCGTTGGTTGAAGGTCAGCAAATCGCGGTCTTTCGCATCGGAGACAGCACCGAAGTCTATGCGTTGAGCAACTATGACCCGTTTGGCAACGCCTTTGTGCTGTCACGGGGAATTGTGGGCGATCTCAATGACGTTCCTAAAGTGGCTTCTCTGATCCACAAACAAAACTTCAGTTTGCAAACTGGACAGTGCTTTGACGACGAAACCGCGAGCATTCCCACCTTTGCCGTGAGGGTGGTAGACCTGCAAGTGCAAATCAGCGTTTGAAATTCTTCCTAGCGATATATATCGCGATCGTGACGCGACCGATAGCGTTAAAGATAAAGAGTATAGATAGAAATTTGTGCTCAATTTCTGAACGTGAGAAAGACGATGACTACCGTATTGGAAAATTCTGAACTCAAATTGACAATTCGCCCTGACTTAGGCGGACGGATTGATCAATTAGTAGACAAACAAACGGGGCGCGAGTGGCTCTGGCATCCACCAGAATATGATCCAAATCAGACGCGATCGCTCCCGGTTGGTGCCTCGTTTGACGAGCATTGGTCAGGCGGGTGGGATGAGATGTTTCCAAATGATGGAGAAGGACTGTCTCAAAATCGGCACCTGGTCGATCACGGCGAACTCTGGTCACAGGCGTGGAACGTCGTGGAGACGACGCGATCCAGCATTAAAATGGCGCGATTTTGCGAAACGGTGCCTGTGAGCGTTGAGAAAACTATCCGATTAGACGACACGCAGGCTCACATTGAGTTTCAGTTTCACAACAAATCAGATGAGACGATTCCGTTTTTATTTAAGCACCACCCCGCGATCGTCATCGAAGCTGGAGACGAGATTCTGCTGCCCGATTGTCTCATTGAGCCAGTCGCGCTGGAGTTTAGCACCCTGATCGGACGTGCTCAAAAAACTCATTTCCCCAAAGCCTTTGCAGCCGATGGGCAAGAAATTGATTTGCAGCACGTTCCGCCCCGATCGTCGAAATCTCAAGAGTTCTTCTACAGTTCCGATCTGGCTAAAGGCGAGTGTGGAATTCACAATGCTCGATCGAGCACTGCGCTAGTCATGACCTTCGATACGGCTGATTTTCCCTATGTTTGGGTGTTTCAAAGCTATGGGGGTTGGCGTGATTATTACGTGCTGGTGATGGAGCCTTGCACAACAATTCCCTACGATTTAGATGTCGCGTGCCAAAACGGGACGGCGGCTCAACTGAAACCTAAAGAACAGCAAACTCGCACGTTGACGGTTCGCATTCAGCGATAAATGGCGTTGCTTTGCCTTTCGCATAACGAATTTTTGGCGTTGCTGTGAGGTATGAACTTTCAGATTGACCCTCAACCTAGCCCTCTCCCTGAGGAGAGGGAACAAGAGGTTCTATCTCCCTTCTCCCCAGGGAGGAGGGTTGGCGAGGGCTTGCCCCACTTCGTGAGGAGGGCTATCCAGATTCACGCAGGAGGTCTAGTGAACCGCTAGACTGAATAGCACTATGTCACCAAAAACGAGAGATTAACCTTGACAGACGTTGGAAACTTAGACGAAACCGCGATTCCCGCTTGGGGAGAATATGCTATTCTCCAGTCGCCGCAGTGGTTTAACCCGATCGCAGGCAAAGTCACCCGACACAACATCATCGGGTTGACCTCGGTGATCAGCAATAGCGTTGGTTCAAAAGTCTTGCTGCTAGACTTCAACACTGGAGAAGTGACGATCGGGCGAACTGGACGGTTCATTGTGTGTGGCTCGACCTACGTTCAGGGAGGAATTCAAGCCAGCGATGCCAACGCCACTGTTGATGTGATGGGCGCGATCGTCATTCGCATTCCTCCCAATCCGTCTGTCAACCCTGGTATTGCAACCCACGAACTGCGGCTAGGACAAAACGTAGTGACGCTCTCGCCCGCCGGAAATCTTCAAGATTCGGGGTTTAGCTTTTCGGGCTGCACCACTCTTATGCTGCCCGTTGGCACGAAAATCAGCCTGAGAGTTGGAGTCTTTGCCGACAATCTCACGAAAGGGCAGTTCCTCAAGTGGCAGACGCGCACCGATTCTGCTTTCAATGGTGCCCATCTTTCGATTCACGAAATTTTGGGTGGGGTGTAGGACGTTGAACGATGACCCATTAACCTCGCCACTACTCCCTAATTTCACTTGACCGACATCCCGCTTCTTCCTTTAAGCAATGCTGCCGCGCTTGCGGGTCTCCTTATAAGACGTGCCCACATTTCGCAGCCCTGCTCGGATCATTTGCTGTTCTAACAATGCAAAGAAACGAGACCGATCGCCGCCTCGCACCACTGCCTGATTGTGCGCCTCTGCCAACGCGACGGGATAACCATACCCTTTCTGCACTTGTGCCAGCGTCAAACTCAACGCTGAGTCTAAAAGGTCTGCATCCTGCGCGACCCAAGCAGGAACCTCGACACGAGCAATCTCACTGCCGACATTCACATAGCAAAAGTGGATGGTGTGGTCGCCATACAAATCTAAAATCTTGGCAGAACTACGCCAAAGTGGGCTACGCTGCCCAGGTTGTAAGAGCTTTGCCCAAAGTGCAGTGTCTTTAAGTGGGTCAAGCACCTGACACGGCGGACGCTCTGTTTTTCCGGCGCAGTGAGTGCCGCAGTCAGGAGCCAAATAAGGACAGGTTTGCAGTCGTAAAAAATTGAGTGCCTCGCCGCTTCGGGAGGCGCTGATATATCCAACTAAAGGGACGCGGAGCGATCGTAGCTGATCCCACGCTTTGAGAATGGGTGTGAGAATCATATCTCTCGCTTCGTGGGGCATTGGCTCTAGAAACCAATGAATTAAAGAGCCATCGACCATCGCAACCGATGGATAAGTAATGAACGAAGGTTGGGTTGAAAGGCTTCCCTGTTCGCGCAGGTGCAGTCGTCTACCATCGTCATTAAGCGCGCAAGCAAGCTCTGCTAACATCGTCGTTTCGGACGCAGTGCGCCGATAGCCCATCCATTCCTCGGTGCGAATGCCCCATTGACGCGAGACATACAGATCTTCGGGGCGATAAAACACTTCGGGGAGGCTGTCTAAAAGCGGCAGTTTGCTTTGCCCGTAGTGCAAAACAATTCGCCCGACGTTGATCAGATAGCAGTAGGCGATTTCGTGGTGACTGGGGGCAATCTGAGAGCCATCGGTGGCGATCGCCGTGTGCGCCATCGGAGCTGCGCTAATGTCGAGGTAGGTGTCAAGTGGCTCGATCGGAGTGGCGGCAGTAAAGATCATGCGATCGCGCCAGGTTTCTTGCAGTTCAACTAATTCATCTTGATGCGATCGGGCTTGCTCGATCAAAAACTGGGCGCGTTCTAATCGCTGCCGAGTCGCCACAGCTTCGACGCTGAGATGTTGGCTGATGCCCTGCATTTGCTGCGCGAGTTTGGTCAGATCAAGCATGAATTTGCGTAGTGTCTCCTCAACAGCATACCTGCTTCGATTCAGTAGTACAAATTTTCAGCGACCAATAGTCCATTGAGGTTCCCAAATCAGCGGTTGGCGACTGTTAAAGAAATGACGATCGCGTTAATTCTTGGCTTAGGATCGTGGATTGACTAACCCGTAAGACTTGTGAGCGTCTTCTGCCCTCCTCACGAAGTGGGGCAAGCCCTCCCCAACCCTTCTCCTTGGGGAGAAGGGAGTGAGAGTCTTATTCCCTCTCCTTGGGGAGAGGGCTAGGGTGAGGGTGAGAAGTTGCACCTCAATCAATCCACGTTCCTTAAGAAGTTTCTTTCTAAAGACACAGTAGAACTGTACCTTTAGACGTGAATCTAAATAACTACATTTTTTGATGCGGAACCAGCTATTTTAAACAGGTGTCTAGTTCTATAAACGAGACATTTTTTGAATTAGAAAATTCTATGAAAACAACTCACTTGCTAATGACTAGCGTTCTAATACTTGGTTTGATGGCAGGCTGTAGCTCGGCTCAAAACTTAGACGTTAAAAATAGCCCCACGCCAACCAAGCTGCAAACTGATGCAGTCTCAACTCCTGCTTCAAAACCTTCACCCCAAGACAGCAGTTCTAACGTGCAGGCGGAAGCTGTTGCAGTCATTCAGGAATATTACAACGCCATCGATCGCCACGACTATGAGCAAGCTTATCGTAGCTGGCGAGGCAATGGCTCAGCTAGTCGCCAAACGTTTGAGGCATTCAAAAAAGGGTTTGCAAACACAGCGTCTACTCAAGTCAAGATTGGCGAACCTGGACCAGGCGGAGGGGCAGCAGGATCGCAATATATCAGGGTGCCTGTGACGGTGACCGCAACGACTCAAAACCAAGAAGTGCAGCGCTTTGAAGGAATTTACGTTTTACGGCGCTCGCTTATAGATGGAGCCTCAGCAGACCAGCGATCGTGGCATATTTATTCTGCAAAACTTACCAAAGCCGAGTAGACCATGAATGCTTAAAAGGATAACCCTTCTAACCCTAAAACACTGACTAAAGACAGAGATACGCATTGGATACCATCACTAGAATCAGGGGGGCTGTAACAAGAAATTCATCAGATTTATGCTAGGTCGTTCACGCAAAACAGTAACCGCTTCAATCGCTTCTCAATCTCTGAACCAAAAGCTGATGCACGTCAAACATTACGGCAAGCTTAAGCTGTCGTTTGCGGCAACCGCCATGCTGATGACCCTAGCAATTGGTGGGCTGCCTATGAGAGCAGCAACCGCTCAGGGAACGAATGAACGAGCACCTGTCAATACTCCGACACAACTGCCAAGATCTGGAACTAGCGATCTTCAGCGTAGCACTCGTGCCCTTCAGGGGACTCTAACCGAATTGCAGGATTTGCAACTGCAAACGAAGCAAGCACACTGGAATGTATCAGGAACACTTTTCTATCCATTGCACGAAATGCTTCAAGAGCATTACGAGGGCATTAGCAAGTATGCGGATTTGGTCTCTGAGCGTCTTCTAGCAGTTGGTTCTTCTTCGGATGGGCGTGCAGTGACGATCGTGCAGACCAGTAATCTCCCCGAAATTCCGGGAGGCTTTATTGATGATGCACGAGTGTTGACCTTCTTCACGGGTCAATATCAAACCGTAGGGCAACGAATCTACGATCGCA